>NZ_JAFLPN010000036.1:0-36524 GCF_029870785.1 Brevibacillus sp. AY1 | reverse complement strand
TGCACTTATACTATCTTCCGCTAATCTTTTTAGCGCTTTAGCGCACTTAAACTTTCCGATAGTACAAAAAAAGCGAGAAAATCAGCCCGACCTTCGGCTTCTTTTCTCGCTTACAGTTGCTACTATTGATCGTTTACTTCCAAGGAACCAGCTTGCGCTCCAGCCACTGGAGCACACGGTTAAACGTCAAGCCGAGCAGAGAGAGTACCAGTACCCCGACCATCAGCTTAGTGGTAATCATCAGGTTTCCGTAATGCAGCACCATCGAGCCAATCCCCTGTTGCGCGGCGATCATCTCGGCGGAGACCAAGAGGAGCAGGGAAGTCCCTGCTGACAGCTTCAATCCGGCAAAGATCATCGGCAAGGAAGCTGGCAGGATAACCTTGCGAATGACGTTGAAATGATTGGAGCCAAACGTCACTGCCGCCTTGATCAGCATCGGGTCTACGTTTTTCACGCCAGAGAACGTATTGATTACGACCGGGAAGAATACCCCCAGCGCAATGATCGCGATCTTCGGCATTTCACCGATACCCAGCCATAGGATAATCAGCGGCAGAAGAGCGATTTTCGGGATCGGATAGATCGAATAGACGATCGGCGTCAGGATGGCATCAGTCCATCTGGAGAAGCCGAGAATCAGTCCGAAAAGAATCCCTACACTCGCACCGATGACATATCCCCCACCGATCCGGTAGAGACTGGCGACCAGGTCCTCGTACAATTCACCGCTTACGAGCATTTCCCAGCCCGCAGCCAGAATCGCGGTCGGTGCCGGCAAAAACAGCGGAGGTACAATATTCAGTCGACATACGATTTCCCACAGCACCAAAAGTACGGTAATGCCCAGCACAGCGGCATAGCTCGGGATTTTCGTTTCCAAAAAAGCAACACGGTTGGTTATGATTTGTTTTTGCTCTGGCATTTTCTTATCCCTCCCTCGACGCTTCCTGGGCATCGTGGCGAATGAGCTGCCAGATTTCATCGACATACTGCTCAAAGCGCATGCGGTATTCGTCTTTATCCCGTCCGATTTTCGGCAAATCAATGTGGATGATGCTTTTTACCTGGCCAGGATGACGCGAGAGAACGATGACACGGTCAGCCAGGTAGACAGCCTCCTGGATGTTGTGCGTCACATAGAGCGTGCTCAAGCGCGTCCGATCCCAAATCGTGAGCAATTCTTCCTGCATGATCGTCCGCGTCTGAGCGTCCAGCGCGGAAAAAGGCTCGTCCATCAGCAGCAGATCAGGCTCGATCGCCAAGGCCCTGGCAATCCCGGCACGCTGCCGCATCCCGCCTGAAAGCTGCTTGGGATAGGCATTTTCAAAGCCGCTCAAGCCGACCATATCGATGTAGTGCTTGCCTTTTTCCTGCTGCTCCTGCTTGCTAGCTCCGCTTTCCTCCAGCCCGTAAATCACATTTTCATACACCGTACGCCACGGAAACAAAGCGATCTCCTGAAAAACGATCCCCAGATTCGGCTTTTTGCTGCCCGTCCCTTCGAAATAGACAGAGCCGTTGCTCGGCGACATCAATCCACCGACGATGTTCAAAAGGGTAGACTTTCCGCATCCGCTAGGTCCCACCAAGACGACAAACTCTTGCTTCTCAATGGCAAAGTTGATATTTTGTAATGCCGTCACTTCTCTTTTTTTCGCGTCCACAAACGTCTTGTCTACATTCTCGATGACGATTCTCATACGGTCACTTCCCTAATTTTTCAATGCATCTTCCAGCAATTTCGTGTTCACGATCTCAGACGTGTCGATGACTTTATCGATCAGCTTCTCTTTTGCATACCACTCCACCTGAGTCTTGATGTCGGACTCGAGCAGTTTACCATCGCGGTCCATGTACGGCATTCCCTTTTTGATCATGTCCGCTTCCTGGTCTGTATACTTCGCGATGATGTTGACGACTTCATCGTAGTTTTCACCTGGAACGATCTTGCCATCTACTTTGTTCAATACTGCATCATAGTAGTATTGCGTGGCTTTGGCATACGCCTTGAGGAAACGCTGTGCCGCATCCTTGTTTTCCGCAAATTTAGGTGAGAAGAAGATACCGGAAGTCTGGTACTCCATTTCATCCCCTACTTGTGCAATCACTTTGCCGTAGCCTTCTTCTACTACAGTCGAAATGTTTGGCTCATTCAGCAGCACGGCGTCAACTTGCTTGCTTTTCAATGCTTCCATCAAACCCTTGATGTTATTAAGTGGGATCAGTTCGATATCCTGCAAGGTCAAACCGTGTTTTTCCAGCAATTTACCTGCCATATAGTGATAGGTAGAACCGGTTTGCGTGATTCCCAGCTTTTTCCCCTTTAACTCTTCAATGCTTTTAAGAGGTGAATCGCTTGGGTACAACAAAGCTGAAGAAGAATAGCCAGCCTGCTCTCTTCCTTTATCCGCTACGATCACAAGCTTTTGTCCGCCTGCTACCATGTTGTACAAGCTCGCTGTAATACCTGTAGCACCCACGTCTACGCTGCCTGCAGCAGTAGCCACAGCGATAGGCTGAGCCGCATCGAACCACTTGGCCTTGGCATCAATACCTTCTTCTTGAAAAAAGCCTTTTTCAATACCAATAAACAACGGAGCCGAGCTGGTCAGCTTCAGCATCCCAATCTCCAACGATACTGCTTCTGCAGCTTGTCCCTGTTCTGGTTGCGGCTGTTCGGCCGAGCTACCTCCCTCTGTCTTGCCACAGCCGGCAAGTGCAAGAGCGAGAACCAGGAAAGAGCTCAAAGCAAGCTTTACTGATTTCTTCATTTCTCTCTACCTCCTAGGTGTAACGTACTCACCTTTTTATTTTTTTATCATAATAACAAAAAATCACGTATTTTTCGACAAAATTGTTAATAGGTCAATGATTCCATTGGAGTAATCTCTCCTCGCCTTCCTGCAACAGCTTCGCCATATAGACGATTTGACCCGTGTGGTAGGAATAATGAGCGGTCGTATGGTAAACCAGCTCCATGAGTGGTCGACTGTAGGAAGCGATGCCCGAATCCGGCGGATAACAGATATGTACTTCCCTCTCAAAATCTTCTGCTGTAAGTCCTTGCAGCTCGCTTCTCGTCTGCTCTCGAACCTCTTTTAACCATTCCAACAACCCTGCCGCCGTATGACCTCCCTCTGCCAAGAATTCAGCGGATCGTTCACGTATAAACGGTTTCCTCCCGATCCCACTCACCATGTTTTGATACTCATTTCCTGCCAGGTGCAGGATCAGGTTGCCGATACTATTCGTACTTCCTCTCAGCTTTCTCCAGATCATTTCTTCTGGCAGACGATTCACTGCCTTTTCGATACGCTCCAGCTCCGTGTCCAATAGATGCAATGTCTGTTTGAAAAAAGGGTGTATGGCTCGCACATCCTCTCTGATATTTTGGTTTCTAACGGTAAACCTAAAACCCATCATAGATCAAAAATACTTTTAAATAAATGTGAAACCGTTAAACGCTCCAGCCTGACCGGCCACGCAGAAATTGCCATGTTTCTTCCCTAGGATCTTGCTTCTTGCCTCCAGTCTTACCAGCCGCAGATCGAGCAAAGCATCCAATTCATACAAAAAGCTTCACTATCTTAAGAAAAGGATAGTGAAGCTTTTTTGCTCTTACGGTTTTACCGCCTTCAGGCTCTCTTCGCGGATCAGATCCAGCAATTCGAGCTTAAGCGCTAAAAACTCTTCGCTGCTCTTGTTGTGATAGTCGCGTGGACGAGCCAGCGGCACCTTGATATTCTTCTTCAGACGTCCAGGTCTGGCTGTCATCACATAGATCGAGTCGCCCAGGAATATCGATTCTTCCACGTCGTGCGTGATGAAGAGAATCGTTTTCTTCGATTCCTCCCACACCTTCAGCAGAATCTCCTGCATGATTGCCCGTGTCTGCGCGTCGAGGGCTCCAAACGGCTCATCCATCAGCAGGATTTCCGGCTCGTTGGCGAGCGCACGTGCAATGGCTACACGCTGCTTCATCCCACCCGACAATTGGATCGGGTAATGCTTGTCAAAGCCTTTCAGTCCGATCAGATCGAGGTAATGCTGGGCGATCTCGTCCTGCTGCTTTTTCGGTACGCCTTTCAGATCCAGGCCAAACGTGATGTTGTCCTTCACGGTCAGCCACGGATACAGCGTGTAGGATTGAAACACCATGCCACGATCAGGTCCAGGTCCATGAATTTCTTTGCCATCCAAATATACGTGTCCGGACGTCGGTTCTTCGAGTCCTGCCACTACACGCAGAATCGTGGACTTCCCGCAGCCCGAAGGCCCCAGAATGGTGACAAATTCGCCTTCCTGCACACTGAAGGAAGTCTGGTCCAAAGCGGTCACGTTGCCGCTCTTGGTCGAAAATACCTTGCCTACATTATCAATGACGAGTTTTGGCGTCGTTGTCATCTTATGATCCTTCCTTTCTCATCCAGGAGAAAGATGCGCGATAAATGGCTTTGAAAATAATGTCCATGATCAATCCCAAC
Organism: Brevibacillus sp. AY1; assembly: GCF_029870785.1. NCBI lineage: Bacteria > Bacillati > Bacillota > Bacilli > Caryophanales > Paenibacillaceae > Brevibacillus > Brevibacillus sp. AY1. Next base: position 32,037 of record NZ_JAFLPN010000036.1, on the reverse strand, counting down.
AAACCAATGATCAAGATACCGACGATAATCTTGTCAGGCTTGAGGAAACGGGAAGCCTGCATAATCATGTAGCCCAATCCTTCTGATGCCCCTACCAGCTCGGCTACGACCAGATAGGTCCACGCCCAGCCAAATGTGATACGCAGCGTGTCCACGATGCCCGGCATCGAAGCAGGCAGGATCACGCGTCTGAACAATTGCAGCTTCTTGGCACCCAGAGTGTAGGATACCTCGATCAGTTCATTCTGTACGTTTTTCGTCACGTCCATCGTCATCAGGGTGAGCTGAAAAAAGGTACCGAAGAAAATAACTGCCATCTTCTCAGCCTCGCCCAGCCCGATCCACAAAATAAATAATGGAATAAACGCGGAAGCAGGCATGTAGCGAATAAAACCGATGATCGGTTCAAACGCCCCTTCCATGATGCGCAGTGTTCCCATCAGCATCCCGAGCGGAACACCGATCAATGCAGCCAAGACAAATCCAGACAAGACACGGGAGAAGCTTATCCCGATATCACCGAGGATTTCACCGCTTTGAAACATGGAAACGCCTGTTTTCACAACCTGATCAGGTGCCGGCAGGAACAGCGCGTTCACAAATCCACCGTACGAAAGCACAGACCAGACGAGTAATAGCAAGAGAAACGTAGCAATCCCCGCCCCGGAGTACAACGGTTTGGCGATCTCCTTCTTCGGGGTAAAGACATTCTTCCACATCTGTCATCCCTCATTTTTTGCATGGATAGTAGTTACATGAGAAAAGGAGGCCCTAATGGGGCACTCCTCTACAGTCCAACAACAAACGTCGGATTCAGTACATCTTCCACTTTAGGAGCATTATCGATCAGCTTTTGTTCAACATAGAAGTCAATTGCATTTTGAGTGGATTGATAAATTTGGCCTTGCTTGTCAGCAGTACCAAAGAGCTCCTTGTTCTCTTCCTTGTGCAGGAATTTCAAGCCTGGAACTGTGCCAGTGAACTCTGCCAAATCAATTTTCAGTCCTTTTGCCATGATCTCGTTGGACTCATCACCGTTTTGCTTCCAGTAATCCATTGCTTCGGCCATAGCAGCTACGAAAGCTTTTACGTCATCAGGGCGTTTTTCTACAACATCCTTGTGGAAACCAACCGTGTCCACGATGATACCAGGCAAGTCTTTGGTCGTAACCAGAATTCCACCGTCAGCTTGTGAAGCCTTGGACAGCCAAGGTTCCCATGTTACCGCTGCATCTACTTGACCTGCTACGAAAGCAGCACCCGCATCCCCAGCAGACATTTGCACCATTTCTACATCTTTATCCGTCAAGCCGGCTTGTTTCAGCGCAGTCAGCAGCAGCAAGTGGCTGGTAGATCCCTGTTCAAATGCAACTTTCTTGCCTTTCAAATCAGCAGCAGACGCGATCTCTTTCTTGGCAATGATTCCATCTCCGCCATAAGAGTCATCCAGGAGCCATACCACTTGCATCGGTACACCGGATGCAGCCAGCGTTACCTGAACGTCCAATGCTGTCGCCATACCATCTACCTGACCACCAGCCAGCGCAGCTTTACGCTCTGCCAGACCTTCGATGGTCGACAATTCTACATTCACACCGTGTTTTTCAAAGAATCCTTTTTCCTTTGCCAGGAACAACGGACCATAGCCTGTCCAGGTTGGCAGTGTTACCTTGAGCGGAGTTTTCGCAGCATCACCAGCTGGTGCTGCCTGATTCGAACCCTCTGCTGGCTGGCTTGGTGCAGTTCCCGCATTACCAGAACCACAGCCTACCAAACCGATACAAAGCAGTGCAGATAGCATCAAAAACTTGAACTTCTTCAATGTACTTCCCCCTAAGCTGTTTCTATAATGTCTTTCATTGCTGCTACAAAAGCCTGCATTTCATGTGGCTGACCGATGGAGATGCGCAAGGATGTCGTAAGCCCATAACCGGAAAGGTTGCGAACGACCACGCCACGCTCTGCCAATTGATCAAACATGAATTTGCTGTCTTTGCCTGTGTCTACACAAACAAAGTTGGTGTTGCTCGGCAGATAGTTCATGCCCAGCTCTTCAAACAACTCCACAATCAGTTCTTTGCCGACTTGATTGATACTTCTCGACTTGGCTACATGCTGCTCGTCATCCAGACTCGCCAGAGCACCAGCTTGAGCGATGCTGTTCACATTGAAAGGCGGTCTGACATGGTTGATCGCATCGACGACATCGGCATGTCCAATCCCAAAACCGATCCGTGCAGCTGCCAAAGAGTAGATCTTGGAGAACGTGCGAATGACAAACACATTCTTAAACTGTTTGACGAACTCTACAGAAGTGCGATATTCCGGATCAACAGCATACTCGTGGTACGCCTCATCAATGACTACCAGCACATGCTCTGGCACACGAGCCAGGAAAGCACGAAGCTCATCCGCAGGGATCACGGTACCCGTAGGATTGTTAGGATTGCACAAGAAGATGGTTTTGGTAGCTGGTGTGATGAGATCAAGGATCGCATCCAAATCTACGCCCAAATCTTCTTTCATGGGAGAAAATACGGGTTTTGCCCCCATCAGATGAGTCGAAGCCAGGTACTGAACGAAGGAGACGACTGGAATAATCACTTCGTCTTCTGGCTCCAGGAAGGTTTGCGCGACCAGGATGATCATCTCGTCAGCACCGTTGGACAAAATGACGTTATCAGGTTGGACTCCTTCCTTTTCCGCGATGCGGTTTAGGACTGCCTCACCGTTAGAGCTCGGATACAGGTTCAGCTGCAGTAGAGCCTTTTGCATAGCTTCTACAGCCTTTGGAGAAGGGCCGAGCGGATTTTCATTGAAGCTCAGCTTGTACACCTGATCTTTGCCCAATGCCTGCTTCATCTCTTCTACAGGCAGATCAGCCAGCTGACAAACGTAAGGCATCAAGTTTGGGTAAACCTTGCGTACCATATTGTCCAGTTTCATTGCTGCTTCACCTTCCTTCCGATTTGGTCGGCTCCCTGCACCGCATGGATCACCATGTCAGGTGTAACGGAGAAAGGCATGTTCGCCATATCCTCGATATCGACCGTTACGTCACCGAGACGCTTCCAGTCATCTGCGGACAGGTCTTTAATCGCCATGTCTTCCAGCGTATACGGCAGCTCGACTTTTTGATAGAACGCGATCAGCTCGCGAATTTCTTCTTCACTCTTGCCTTCGAGCACCAGCTGAGACAAGATGCCAAAGGCAACAATCTCTCCGTGATACGTGTCATGCACTTCCGGGAAGATCGTCAATCCCGAATAGATCGCATGCGCTGCAGCCGTCCGGCAATCATCTCCACCGTATCCGCTGACACTTCCGCTGATCAGGATAATGCTATCGATGACATCGTTGACGGACTGGTCCACTTTCCCCTGCTTGATCGTCTCGATCGCTGATGGACCTTTTTCCAACAAGAGATGATAGAGTTCATTGGCCAGCTTCACGGCACTTCTGTTCAATGCAGTGGATTGGCTCTTCTTCACGGATGCAGAGGACTCAAACCACTTGGCCAATGTATCGCCAATCCCTGCGACCAAAAAGCGATATGATGCTTTCGCGATCACATCCGAATCTACCAGGACCAGGCTAGGGGCCTTGGAACGATGGCTGATCTCGGTAAACGTGCCTTCGTCATCGTACATGATGGCAATCGGTGTCGCCGCAGCACAAGTGGCAGCAATCGTCGGAATCGCGAGGACGGGCAGCTTTTCAGCGAAAGCGACGGCTTTGACCGTATCGATCGCCTTGCCTCCGCCTACTGCTACGATCACTTGCGGCTTTTTATCCTGCACGATCTGGCTTAGCCGCTCTACCTGCGTCCAAGAGCACTCTCCACCATACCACTCGAAACCTTTATTCTCTATTTTGTATGCATCCAGAGACTTCTTGACCTGCATCTCGACAACCGACAAGGCCCTTTTGCCGCCGATAAACAAGGCGCTGTCGCCGAACTCTTTTATATAGGAACCGACTTCTTCCAATAATCCTGCTTCACGAACATACTTTGCCGGGCCTGGGATCGTATACATGCTGACATCTCCCTGTGGTTTTATTCAATCTCTCGTATGAATATACAACGATATAATATAATATTATTTTGTAAATTGTTTGTCAACTATAAATAGAAACAAAGGTGTTTTTGATCTGCATTTTATATTCTTTTATTTTAGTTTATTATTTTCTTTTTGAGAACTAGACGAGATGAATTTTTTATGCTGACAAGCTGGTAAATCGAGTCAACGATTAAAAAAACTCCTGGCCCTGGTTTTTAGTACAGGATCAGGAGTTTTCACCTTATTTTCGTACCGTAATTCGAATCTTGACTTCTTTTCCCGCGTAAGAAGCCTTTATCGTTGTCGTGCCTGCTGAGCCCCCCGTGATCACACCATCCTCTACTTGCACGATCTCCGGGTCTTCCACACTCCATTCCACTTCCTCGGTCACGTCTTCCTTGTAGCTTCCTTCATAGACCGCCGTAATGATCGTCGAAACGGATTGCTCTGCCCGAAGAGTCAGGCTGGCACGATTCGCCCTCAGTTGCTGCGGCTTCTTTTCTTCCACCACGAGGACACTGGCCTTCACCGTTTTGCCTCCGTACTTAGCTGTCAGCACTGCTCTTCCCTTTTTCAGTGGAACCAGTACGCCTTCTTTGTCCACCTCTACAATGTCTGGTGTACTCGTTGACCAGCGTACCCGTTCTGTGACGTCTTCTTCTCGCTTATTGCTAAAAACAGCTTGAATCCTCAGGGTTTGCTCCTCTTCCATCTCCAGTACGACCTGTTTTGCCGATGCGGACAAGGATTTGACGGTTACTTCGGAGATGACAACAGGAATCGTAAGCTCTTCTCCCTGATAGCGTACGATCAGGTCCGTTTCACCTTCTGCTTTGGCTGAAGTCACACGACCAGCCGTTACCTTCGCCAGCTTGCTGTCGATGCTGTACGTAGTGTTTTTGTCTTTCGTAATGTCCTTTCTCCTGCCATTTTCCATGAGATATACCTTGAAGCTTGCGGTTCGACTTGGTTTGATCAGGAGCATGGATTCAGAAGCTTCTAGGATTGGGGAATCCGCCTCCTTCTTCTCCACTGTGACCGTCACTGTAGCTTCTGATCCCCGATAACGGACAATAACCTGAGCTTCCCCCGCTTTTTTGCCAGCAGTAATCCGTCCCTGTTTCACCGTAACCAGATCCTGTTCGAGGTCATAGCTGGTATCCTTGTTTTTCGTGATGTCTTTTCGTCCTTTTCCTTCTACCGCATAGACCTTGAAGGCTTTGCTCTCACCTGGGCTTAATCGGATGGTAGCAGGAGACACTTCGAGCCGCAGCTTTTCTGCCCCCTCCTTCACGACTGTGACTTCGCTGCTCGCCGTTTTGCTGCCATCTTGAGTCGTGACCGTGATCGTGGCTCGCCCTGTTTGTTTCGCGATAAGGCTGCCATTTTCATCCATCACCACAACGCCTGTGTCACTACTGCTCCAGCTCACGGCCTGATTGGTCGCGTTGGACGGTGTGATCGCCGCATGCAAAGTCACGGGCTCTCCTCCAAGGGTGAGCGTCAAGGCTGGCGGTGTGAGCGTAACGGATGTGACAGGAACCACAACAGGAGGAAGCGGCGTTACAGGGCGGTTCATTACACGTACTCTGCGGATCACCGGAGCAGCCTGATTGCCTGCCCAGTCCTTTGCGTCATATTGGAGGGTGTACGTATCCAATTTGCTGGTGTCGACAGTCCCCGTGACAACAGGTGTCAAGCCTGTCGCGATATTGTCAGTAATCGTCACACCAGGATCCTGGAAGACACTCCCCCGGTACAGGTTCATTGTAGCTGCTCCATGAAGGGTGATGGTTGGAGCGATTCTATCGATGCGCACCTCGGCTTCTGCTATTTCGCTGACATTTTGCAAAGCATCCGTCTGCCTCGCGTATAGTTTCGTTTGATTCTCGTCATGAATGCTGAATGGACTAACGTATGCCGACCATACCTGACCATCCAGGCTGTATTCCAGTAATGCGTCCGCTTCTCCGCTCAACGTTACCTCTACATCACCCTTCGTCCAACCGGATGGGTCGAGCGAAATCGTCGGTTCGAGCAGTGCACCTTCGCGAACCACTTTTACGGTTCGCGTCACAGGGTTAGCCTGGTTGCCTGCATGATCTACTGCCTGATAAGAAAGGGTATAGTCTCCCAGTCTGCTGATATCGACTGTACCCGACTTGGAAAGCATCGGACTTGGATCAAGAGCATCAGAAACCTGTACACCTGGATCAATAAAAGGATCTCCTTTGTGTATGCTCATCTGTAAATCGCCATTTAACGTAATCACGGGAGCCGTTTTATCGATACGCACCTGTACTTCCGCTGCCTCGCTGACGCTTTGTGTGGCATCTCCCTGTCTGACGTATACGGAATAGCTCCCCTCTGCCGTCATGACAACACCCCTAACTCGTTTTACCGCTCAGATAGTAGACAGGAAGCAAATGCTCGGTGGATTCATGCTTTTGCCCTGGATATTGATGTGAAAAATGAATTTGCTTACCAAGCTGGAATCAAGCTGCCGGACGTCATTGATCGTATCGAGGTGGCTGGCTTGCCTATGCCTACAGCCGTGATCCAGACGCTTTCTGGCGGCTTCCAAGCGCTCTGGATGCTCTCGCGAGCAGTACGTGCTATGCCAAAAGTACGCGTGCTGTTTGGGGCGATTCAACGTCATATGGCCAGCGACATACAAGGCGATCTACGCGCTATTGGAGTAGAGCGTATTTTCCGCACACCTACAGAAAGAAACCTGATTTATTTTGAACCAAGTCAGATCTATGACTTCCAGACTTTCATTGATTGGCGTGAAATTAATCATCCCCTCGTTTGGAATCGGACAAGCCTTCATTTTGAGCAGTACGACATTATGAATCATCCAGCGATCGTTCGCTTGTACAACCAGGATGCCGAGGACGGGAAGCGTGAAGCGTCTTGCCTGACGCTTATTTTGGCCATGAAATTTTCAGGCTGGCCAATAGAACGGACGATGGCTGAAATGGAAAAATGGTGGCATGAGTGCTGCGAGAAAGGCGGCAAAAAGCCCTTCACGCTGAAGGACGTTGTCTATCGCGTGAAACGGACTTATCGCCGCGCAGACTTGCAAGGCCCTGGTGCTGAAGAAGTACGTGAACTTACCGGTATGGACTTCACGTACAACGTGGTTCGCTTTTACACGCCTGCTAAGAGCCGTGAGGAACGCAAATACAGCCACAAGTACGAATGGAAGGCTGATCTACTAGATTTGCTACAAAAAGAAAATGGGACGCTTTCTGGCTCTCTGGCGACTATCGCTGGGAAGTTAGGGTGTGCTGTGTCTAGTTTGAAGAACGTCCTCGCTGAGATGCAAAACGAGGGTGCTATTGTTGTGGAATCAAAGCGTGGACGTAACGGATCGACGGCTATTGCGTTGGTCGAGCAAGCGCAGGAGGCGTTTATTTTGGAAGCTGCTGCTGCTAAAAATACAAACCAAGAAAAGAGCCAAATTGATAATACAATAGGTGAGGTGGTGGGTGGGGCTGCGCCTGCGCTCGTTACGTTGCCTGGTTCTGCTGCTGATCTAGTGGGATTGCTGGCTTTGCTTAACGCGCCTTTCCCTTCGTCTCTTCCTCTTTACCTTACGGATCTCTACCGCGATACTGTGGCGGTTTGGACTCTACCTTCTGCTGATCCTGCCTACGCACAGGATGCTGCGACTCATACCTGGCTTATTCTTAAGAGCACGCTCATGACTTGTCTGCGCGCTACTAAGCGTGAGCGCATCGCTCATTTAACGGCCTATGTGCGCCAGGCTATGTCTGCTGCGTTACTCGAGCTGATCGAACATGGCTATAGCGTGGATCGCTTGCCTGCATCAGTAGTTTGGCAGCTATATCCTGATCGTGGTAGCTCTTAAAAAAACATTTCCCCTCAGGGGGAAGATCATGTTTTGATTTTGAACGTGTTTGGGTTTCTGGAATCAGACGTACCGCTGTCCACCCGTAGAGGGGGTACGTCCAACAACATGCGGATTTTGTACTCTAAGCTCCGAGTGACCGAAAAAACGCAACTAGGCGTTTTTTTGCTAGTTAGAGGGAGTATAGAGACCTTTTATACAACGCAAAATACACCCCTTCTAGGCGGTCTGGTGACGTGCCGATGGACGGGTCTATTCCCAAAACTGCTACCAAGATTTTTGGTAAATGAACTTAAAGGATAAATATTTTACATGTAGAACCTTTTCAATGTGGTTCAAATGTGGTTGTATCCTACAAGTGAGATCTCCATATGTCGAGCCTAAAAGAGTTTATGTGGCTCTATTGTGGTTGGAGTCCATATGTGGGGGAGGTAATTACTATGGACGAGTACTGTTTGATAAACGATTTTGCCAAGAAGATCGGACAGCATCAAAACACTGTTGATGGATGGTTTAAGCAGCTGGAGGAAAGACGTATCCACTACGTGAATCGTGCCAATGGAAAGAAGGTTTATAACAGCCTTGATTTACAGATCGGCTTATATATCCGAGACAAACGAGAGAAAAAGTGGGCTCTTGATCCGATCTTCAGCGAGCTTCCAGAACACTTTGAGTTACGGCCGTTTCCTCCGGACAACACCGCCACAAGTGGTTGATGTGTACGCGGTACGCAAGATGTTCAGCGAGGAGATCCAGAACGCTGTAGTTCAGATGGTGGCAAAACAAACTACCCAAATTCTTCAGGCACTTCCACAACCAAAAAGCAAAGCTGAAGAACGCGCGGAACGGATCGACGCAATACTGGCACAAAGAAAGGTTGAGATCCAACTTCGTAATGAGGCGCTCGCCATGTGGGCTACAAAATCAGAAGCGGATCGTATGAAAAAGGTTGGTTGGTTCCGAAAGGAAGAAGATCGAGATAAACGAGAGCAGTTCATCAGGGATTACATAGATACTCACTTTCCGGATGCATTACGTAAAGAGTATGCTCTTGAGTAATTTATGGAGGGGATCATATGGAGTTTCCGCATCTCGAACCTAACCCGAGACTTAAACATTGCTCTGATTTTGATTTGGTTGAAAATCTAGCAGAACGGCTCTGCGAATTGGCTTTTAGAGAAAGTGTTGAGGAACTGGTTTTAAAGCAAAAAGAAACAACTGATGTTCTTAAAATGAATTTAAAGGATCAGATGTATTATACAAAGGAACTGGAAGAGCAGCTGGCTTACGTATCAGAAGGAACGATTCAAAGAGCTAGGCTGACTAAATGTAGATATATTGAGACGTCATCAATGGACCTTCTTTGTCAAGCGATGGTATTTATAGAGGAGATTGCTTATCGGTTGAAAGATAACTCTGAAAGAGATCAGGGCGGTTACGATGAAAAAGAAGCGTAAAAAGTGACGTCCTGATTCCGAATTGCCGTCACAGGGGAAGGTGGAGATTTTGCGGAGCAAAATACGACCTGACCTTGACGAGCGCGGCGATCCGCAACGCTATAACGTCAGGGTGGGCGACTGCCCATCCCTGCGCTCCCTTTAGGGCGGGGGGCTTTTTTCGTCTTTTGATGTTTTGGCCTAGATCCAGGAGGGGTATCACCAGCAAAACGCGGATTAACAACGGTAAGAATCTCAGTTCGTTTTTAGTCAGGGGGACTATCCCCCAGTGTAGGGGAGTGCTTGCACGAGCCGGTGCCATTTCACTAACAGATCGGTGAGCTGGTTGCGGATCGCGGTCGCCTTGCTTGGCGAAAACGAAATCAGGTTCGCGCTCTAGGTGCATGTTTTTGTAAGATAATCGAAAGTTCCAAGCACTTGGGATTTAATTGAGGGGGATATCTAATGGCAGTCAAAGGGATTGAAACAAAGATTTTCGGTGGATCCATTGCGAAGAAAGAAGAATTTATTTATTGGCATGCTAATCATCGTAAGGCGGCCATCGAAGTATTTGATTTCAGCGACGAGAAGCCTTGTTTTGGAATCCAGGCAACGATGGTTGAAACTGGTGAGAAATTCGCCATTGAGAATGGGTTTACAGAGGACAAGTTAGAAGGTTTAAACGAGATTGTTTCCATGATCGAACAAAAGCTGTTGGAAAGTGATGAACAAGTCAAAGAAAACCTCGCTTTGTTTGAATCGAGAAATAGAGAAAAACAAAGCTAGAGGGAGATCGTTATTTTGGGACGAAAAATGCGATTTGTCCACGATGGGAGGACATTCTGCTCTCGTTTTCTCCAGCCCCCAAAACGCTAATCCGCGAAAATGGCGAAAAACGCCCGAATATGAGGATTCGGACGTTACTTTACATAATGTATGTTATCGGGACCCAACACGAATAGCCCGGTAAACGTCTCTACCAGGCTAAATCCCTTTGCTACCGGTTATGTACAAACCAAGGAACAACGCCGCGCGGCATTTTCGTGGGAGCGTATTGAAGAAAGATGGCCAGAGCTTCCACGCTTTGGTAACAGTATGCCCGATTTGGAATTGTCCATACGGGCCTCTCCCCCACAAAAAATATTTCGTTCTCTTGTAAAAAAAAAACGGACGCTTTTCCTATTATTACTTACGAACTTGATAAAATAGAATTGCGACCAACGCACTAGGGGGATGAGGTCAGTTGAATCATTATAAAGTTAATCCAAATGCAACCGAACGACAGGTTGTTGGAATATTGGATCTTGATAAAATAAACGGCCTTTTAGGTACGAATTTTACAAGGGATGGTGAAGTCTTCTTGTATCCAGGTAGGGGTAGAGCCAACATTTTGACGGTTTTATACGGTAAGCATTAGCGGACACCCAATTGCCTGGTTCCTGACGACCTTAGCGGACGTATCAATCCGATTTATGGCTGCATGATGACCACTAATGATGTTTAGCGGACATTGGCTTAGAGTAGGAAAAGCCTGCTTTTCATGCCCAAAAATTCCCTTAGCGTATATTTTCGTTAAAATGTTGGCGCGACCCCCATCTGAAATGTTTTCGTACGTGTATCACCAAGAAGGGATTCTTTCGTCGGATAATACGTCCCATTTGCGATCCAGATTTGGTCCCCTCTTTGTGCCGATTCCAGCGCTTTTTGCAAAGTGGCGAATGCATCGCCCCAGGAGAGTCCGCTTTTTTCATCGTCCCCCCCATCCGCCTTCACATAGTAAGTTTTCCCTTCCCCTTCTGCAGCCAAAGCCCCTGTAATGGGCAGCACTTGAACACATCCTAACAAGATCGCCAGTGCCAGCATCCAGAACTGCTTCGTTCTTTGATTCATCTGTACAATTCCTCCCTCTAATGGCCCGGTAAACATCTCAACCCCATTTTGTAGCGAGGATATCATGCAGATCCTGTCGGCGGTAAGTGGACAGTTTTTTGTCTACCATTGCCGCGTATTGGAAAAACCGTCTAAACTCTTGCCAATTGCAAGAAAAATAGACGGTTCTCTATCATAAGCCTTTTTCAGTTCGCTAGCGAAATTCATTCTTTCTCGTCACTATCCACCTCAAGCAGCCCCCACTTTTGGCATTTTACAGCCAATTCGATGCTAGACTGCTCCCAATTGAACTTTTTCATGATTCGGCCCACATGTTTTTTCACTGCGGCCAAGCTGACATGGAGCTCCTGCGATATTTGAGTTTGGTTCTTTCCCTCACAAATCATGATAAGCAGTTGACGATCCCCGTTGCTTAGCAGGCTTTTCTTTTTCTCATAGACCATCCTTCTCAACCGATCACCATATTTGGAGCCTTGGTTATGCATGGCCGCACAAATCACATCTGGTAGCTTTTCGAACTCATTCTTGTAGAGATAATCATAGGCTCCATTCATAAACGCTTCATAAAAAATCTCGTCATCGTCTTCCAGTGAGCTCAACATAATCACTTTGACATGGGGATACTGAACCGAAATATCCAGTGTTGCGTCCAGCCCTGAAGCCTTGTGGTCACTCAGCATACTATCCATGACGACAATATCTGCTGGATTGGTATGAAGCATGACAAAGCACTCTTCGATGGAAGATGCACAAGCGTATAACTCTATCTTCTCGTGTCCGAAGAAAAAACTTTGAAGTCCTTCTCTCCAATCCGGATCGTCTTCCACATAGAGAACTTTTATTTTATCCATATTTCTCAACCTTTTGATTGGAATGAGTAGAACGAACCGTCCCTTTGTCACGTTCCCTCTACTCATAGTAAGACGCTTTGTTGAAACACATAAGTAGACATTTCATTGTCTACCAGAAAAATCCAAACAGCAATACAAAAACCCCCTTTTCCTTAGAAAGGGGGGTCTGTCCTTACACTTACTTACTTCTTCTATTTACTTTCATGCGGAAACAATGGCAGCTCCTGCAGGAACAATATATCCTTTCGCTCGACTGCATTACCCTCTGCGAGAATCGCTGCTCTGGCTACGACATGACCGCCAGCCTTGTTGACCAATTCTTCGATCGCGAGCAAAGATTTTCCGGTACTGATCACATCATCAATAATAGCGACGCGTTTTCCTGCGATTTCCTTGGCGTCGGCACCATCCAGGCAGAGAATTTGTGTTTTCTGTGTGGTGATGGACACTACCTCGTTGATCAAGGGAGAATCCATATACGGTTTGGTGCTTTTACGAGCGACGTAGTATTTCTTCATCTGTAACAGACGCGATACCTCGTGAATCAGCGGGATTCCCTTTGCTTCAGCCGTAATCAATACATCCACCTCAGGAAGCTTGTCCGCCAACAGAGGGGCCGCCGCCGTCACCAGTTCTGTATCTCCCAGGATGACAAAGCTTGCAATGCTGAGGTCTTCCGCAATTTGAATGATCGGCAATTGACGAGTAACACCTGCTACTTCCAATGTATAGGTCTTTTCCATGAGACTCCCTCCACTTTCTTCTCTTACATGCCGAATAGGCTAATCAACGCTCTCATCAACAAACCAGCCAGCATACCGAAGAACGGATCAGAAATTGCTGTAACTACCATGGTCATTCCGCCTACGAGGCTGGAAGAAGGGTCCGTGCCAGTCAGGGCCGCCATCGCATTGCCTGGAGCCGTCACGATCGCACCCAGTACAAACAAGAATCCAGCGATCGACTCGCTTGGAATGTAGCGGCCGATTTTGGGCAGCAGTCCCGCGATCAGGATTGCAGCCATGATGATCATCATCAGCACACCGGATGCTACCGGGTTAGGCGCTCCTGATGTAGCAGAAATAATCGCTTCTACAGGGGCACCACCAAACAGGGCAGATACCATGTCAGCCACGCTGCTAATCACTGTCAGGGTATCAATATTTACATCGGTATTGGCAATTTTCCCATTGATCTCACCGAACGCGATGTTGGCACCAATGTTGAGACAAACCATCGCCATGGCACCGCGCCAGATAGCTGTTTTAAAGGATAGCTTTTGCAGCTTGAAGCGATCGTTTTCCAACGGCTTGATCGCTGTGTCTTGCTTCAGAAGTCTGGATACCAAGCTGGACAGTACAACAGAAATCGTGACCGTGTAGACCAAATCTTTTGTTATGAAATAGGTAAGCAAACCGCTCGCCATTGATGTCAGACCAACAGACATGTTGTTGCGTGCCATGTCCCAGGATACTTTTGCCAGCATGATCCCCACACCGGCCATCATGCCATTGGTAATAACAGGGCCAATAAATTCCACGATTTTCTCCAGCATACCGAACAAACCGATGACGGTCATGATCGCTCCGCCGAGGAAGACCATCGAAATCCGATCCCTCATGTTTTTCCCCATCGCTCCGGCCACAGCAATCGTCTCAGCCTGATAGGAGACAACCGCCACAGACCCGGTCATCGCATTCCCTGCAGCCCCTACCAAAAAAGCCAAGGCTGTCGGGACGGAAGCAAAACCGAGCGACAGAGCAAGCAAGCCCTGCGGCAAACCGTTGAGCACAACGGAAAGTGCCGCGACAATATCTTTCCATTCCATTCCTCTCGTACTCCTTTTTCTTTATCTTGATGATCATTTCGAATGAATACAACTAAAACTATCACAATATACGATCGTCTTCAATGATAATCATATTATTATTCGTGTTTTATACCTTGTATTTTGTTTAAACACCCTTAAGGTTCGTAAATGAAGCGATTTATCCGAATGTTATCAGGAGATCCTGTATAAAATTGGAAAGGGACCATCCCACTTGGATGATCCCTTTCCTGCTATAATCTGTGTGAACAAATATGAGCGAATCCATTTTTGGCTCGCTACTCTTGGAGGCCGCAATGATTTTACATAAAGGTGAAACGCTTTTCCGTCAGGGAGAATCCGGGCCGCTCTATCATCTGAAAAGTGGCTTGCTGAAAATTCTGCGTGTCCACGCAGACGGAAGCACGATCTTGGTCAATATCATCGTTCCTGACGAGATCATACCCCATCACTCTCTCATCAGTCCCAATCCGTACTACGGAACGGCAGTAGCCCTTGTTACCTGCGAGATTGAGGTGTTGCCCGAACGGGAATGGTACCAGGAGCTTCAGCAACATCCGCAGAAATGTCTTGCCCTAGCCAAGCAGCTGCAAGATAAGCTGCGCATGATGCAGCAGCGAATCGACCAGCTCACCCAGGTCACTCCCGCGGAAAAGCTGCGGAAGCTTCAGAACTGGTTCGAAGCCTATATAGCGTCGACTCCTTTGACAGACGTGCTAACCCAAGACGAGATTGGTCAATTCATCGGCCTCAGAAGAGAGACTGTCAACCGCTTGCTGCGAGCACAAGCCACCACTGAAAAAAATCTCAATTCCTAGCTTACAAGCTGGCCGCCGGACCGAAAAATTCAACATGAATATCCGAATCGGCTACCCCGCATTGCTTCAGAAGCGTATTCATCGCTCTCATAAAATCTACTGGACCACAAACATAGAAGCTGGCATTCGGGGTCGCAAGCATCTCTTTCAACCAAGGAAGCTCGATATGACCGGCTTTATGATAAGCCTTCGATTCTACGTCACGCTCAGTCGGCTGACTGTAGCACCAGTAGACGGATAGCTGCCCGTGCTTGCCAGCCAGCTCTTCTACCTGCATTCTTAACGCATGAACCTGGCTGTTCTGCGCAGCATGGATGAAAGTGGCTGGCCTGTTCGGCTGTCTCTCCACTACGGTCTGAAGCATACTGATCAAAGGCGTTTGCCCCACTCCACCACTCAAAAATACGATGGGACGAGTCTCTTCACTGTCGAGGACAAAGTCTCCAGCTGGGGCTGAAAGCCACAGCACATCGTCTGCCTGGATCTGTTCATGCAGATAGTTCGAGACTTTACCGGCAGGTCGACCCTCTTCCTCGTCCACTCGTTTTACAGAAATCCGGTAATATGGCTTCCCTGGAGAGTCAGACAAGCTGTACTGACGAATATGAACGTTCTTCTCTCCCGGAATCTCCATCTTCACACTCACATACTGCCCCGGCTCATAAGCGGCAATCGCATTTCCGTCTTGAGGAACGAGATAAAAAGAAGTGATCACGTCGCTTTCCTGTTCTTTCTTCGCCACACGGAATGCTCGGAAGCCTGCCCAGCCGCCTTGCTGCCGCTCTGCTTTCTCGTACATTTCGGCCTCTACACTGATGAATGCGTCCGCGATCACCCCGTAAGCTTCTGCCCATGCCTGTAAAATCTCATCTGTTGCTGCGTCACCTAAAACATCCTTGATCGCTGCAAGCAGGTTTTCCCCGACAATCGGATAATGCTCAGGCAAGATTCCCAGACTGCGGTGCTTGTGCCCGATCTGCTTGACGACAGGTAGAATCGTCTCCAGCTGATCGATATGCTTCGCCGCTGCGTAGACAGCGTTTGCCAACGCATGCTGCTGCCTTCCTTGTTTTTGATTCGCGTGGTTAAAAATATTCAACAGCTCTGGATGCTTCGTAAAAAGCATTTGATAGAAACGCTTTGTGATAGCAGTACCGTGCACTTCCAGCACTGGAACGGTAGATTTGATGATCTCGATGGTTTTTGGACTTAACATGCGACCTTCCCCCTCGTTTGTTTGACTGTTCTTAATTCAAGTATAGGAAAGGAAAAATGTCGCTACTGTGATTGGAATCACACGAAAACGAAACGATTTGTGAAAGTGAAGGAAGGCCCCTCGCGATGAAGGGCCTTCCTCTCTTTATCCACCAACAGCCGCCAGCCAGCGCTCCGCTTCTTTCGTCAGCCCAGCCCAATCACTCGCTGCGATCAAATCATTGCGCAGCAAGGCACTGCCCGCTCCGACAGCATGTGCACCGGCATCCAAATATTCTTTCGCCGTCTCCAGCGTGATCCCGCCCGTACACATGATTGGAATATGCGCCAGCGGTCCTTTTACGTCCTTGATGAACGAAGGACCCAATACTGATGCTAAGTTTTGCTGCAATTTGAGGATGGATTCGGACGCCCGATTAATCTCGGGGATTCTTTCCTCCAGCTCCACAATCTTCTGAGCCTTGTCATGCAGATCTGGCAGCTTCTGTTCCAGCTCCAGAACCTTCTGACCGGCAGCCTCGATCTCAGGCAGCTTGCTTTCCAAGTCATAAATGCCGCTTTGGATTTTGCGAATGGTCGGCAGCTGCTCTTCGATCTGAATTCCGATCTCCGCCAGCTTCGTCAACAAGGCCTGACTCACTGCTTCTGTAAAATTTTCGTTGATCTCTTTGGCAATCGTTGTAGCCCCAGCGTGCCTGAGCATCCCAGCTGTCTGTTATCTGATCATTTGCTTGATAATTTCCCGGTTGCGCTGTTTAAAAACCTCATTATGGGAGGACACCATTCCGGTTTTGCTCGCATCAGGCTGGATGTATTGCTTGGCTTTGTTTACTGCATTGGCTGCGTCTTGAAAGGCACCTGCGATCAAATTCACCTTCCCGTCGTGCGAGAGGATATCACCGGCAGCGTAAAGACCCGGAATCGATGATTCGCTGCTTGCATTACCAGCTATGTAGTACTGCTCCGCCATTTCAATATTCAATTCGCTATTTTGCAGCAAAGTCGTATCGCGTTCGTACCCGTGGCTGATGATGACCTCATCAATCGGCAAATACGAAACCTCTCCTGTATCATGATGGGTCAATTCTACTCGTTCAATCCGTTCATGATCTGCACTTGCGATCAATTTTGTAATCGACGTCTTAAAAAAACACTGAACAGAGCTTTTCATCAATTGTGATACCTGCGCCTCGTGACCCGTCATCGCTTCTTTTCGGTAGGTTAAGTAAACTTGCTTCGCGATCGGCTCCAATTCATTGGCCCAATCCAGCGCCGCATTTCCTCCACCTGAAATCATAATGGTTTTGTCTTTAAACTGCTTGAGCGATTTCACCGTGTAATTCAAATTGGAGACCTCGAAACGATCCGCGCCCTCAATCTCCAGCTTTTGAGGCTTTAAGATTCCGCTGCCAATCGCTACGATCACGGTTTTGGAAAAATGCTGCTCGCCGGACTCCGTATGCAGCACAAATATCCCTTCTTCATTGCGTGTGATCGAGGTAACTTTTTCATTCAGGACCACCTCTGGGTGAAAGGTTAGTCCCTGCTCCACCAGCTGTTCAATTAATTTCGCACCTGGGACCGGCGTCAGACCCCCAACGTCCCATATCATTTTTTCGGGATAGACGTGAATCTTGCCGCCCAAATGAGGTTGGAATTCGATCAGCTTTGTTTTCAATTCTCGTAGTCCGCTATAAAAAGTAGAATAAAGCCCCGCCGGACCTCCTCCAATAACTGTAACATCATACAAATCCTGATGTGCCACATCGGTCACTCCCTACACTTCTTTTTCCGTTCAAAAACAGTTGACAACCAACTGAGGCATTTCTTATATTGTTTACAATAACGAAATTGATAATCATTATCAAATGTTTTTTTAACCTTTTCTACATACGGAGGTCATATCATGGCTCGCCTCTATACGAATGATTTGAGTATTGGCTACGGTGAACAGCTCATTGTCAAGGAGCTCAGCATCAAAATCCCGGACAAGAAAATTACCACGATCATTGGCTCCAATGGCTGCGGCAAATCTACGCTGTTGAAAGCCATTACGCGGATAATTGCACCGCAATCAGGCACCGTCATTTTGGATGGAGAAAACATTTCCAAGGAAAACACGAAATTACTGGCTAAAAAAATGGCGATTCTACCCCAAACACCCGAGAGTGCAAGCGGACTGACAGTAGGCGAACTCGTATCCTACGGCCGCTTTCCCTATCAAAATGGCTTTGGGCGTTTAACCAAACGGGATTATGAGGTCATTGACTGGGCACTGGAGGTCACCGGGACCATCGACTACAAGTATCGGCCCGTAGATGCCCTGTCAGGCGGGCAGCGCCAACGAGTTTGGATCGCGATGGCTGTAGCCCAAGAAACCGATATTATTTTTCTGGATGAACCCACGACCTATTTGGATATGGCGCACCAGCTGGAAGTACTGGAGCTTTTGCAAAGGCTGAATACCGAACAGGGACGTACGGTTGTCATGGTGCTTCACGACTTAAACCAGGCAGCCCGTTTTGCCGACTATATCATCGCGCTAAAAGACGGAGAGATCGTGAAAGCCGGCAATTGCGAAGAAGTGATCCATTACGACGTTCTGAAGAAGGTCTTTCATATCGATGCAGAAATCGGACGTGATCCTCGCACCAACAAGCCGATGTGCATCACCTATAACCTGATCAAAGGAGAATAGAAAATGAAGAAAGTACTGTTCCCACTCCTGCTTGTTCTTGCGCTTCTCGTCAGTGCCTGCGGAAGCGGATCACCAGAGAAAGCAGCAGAAAACCCAGCCTCCGACGAAAAACAATCAGACACGATTACCTACCAATCGGAAAATGGCCCGATCGAGGTTCCAGCCCATCCGCAGCGAGTGATTGTACTTTCATCTTTCACTGGAAACTTCATGGCTCTGGATGTTCCGCTGGTCGGTGTGGATTCATGGTCAAAGATGAATCCGAGGTTTGCTGAAAAGCTAAAACAGGTGGAAGAAGTATCGGATGAAAGTCTGGAAAAAATCATCGAACTCGACCCGGATTTGATCATTGGCCTGTCCACAATCAAAAACATCGACAAGCTGAGTCAAATCGCACCTACCGTCACCTACACCTATGACAAGGTCGACTACCTGACTCAGCACTTGGAGCTCGGAAAGCTCGTAAACAAAGAAAAAGAAGCTCAAGCCTGGATTGACGATTTTAAGCAGCGGGCAAAAAAAGCTGGTGAAGACATCAAAGCGAAGATCGGGGCAGATTCTACCGTCTCTGTCATTGAAAGCTTTGACAAGCAGCTGTATGTCTTTGGCGATAACTGGGGGCGCGGCACAGAGATTCTCTATCAGGAAATGAAGCTCAAAATGCCTGAAAAAGTAAAGGAAATGGCATTAAAAGAGGGCTACTATGCCCTGTCTGCTGAAGTGCTGCCTGAATTTTCCGGAGACTACGTCGTTTTTAGCAAAAACAGCAAAGCTGACAACTCGTTTCAGGAAACCGAGACGTATAAAAGCATTCCTGCCGTCAAAAACAACCGTGTGATTGAAGTGAATGCGAACGAATTTTATTTTAACGATCCACTGACGCTGGATTACCAGCTGGAGGTATTTACGGAGAGCTTTCTGCGATGACAAAAGCGCATCAACGTCCCACCCGGTTTGTCTATCAGCTCATTGCCGCAGTCCTGATGTTTCTGGCTATGTTCGCCGTTGCCATGCTGATAGGAGCAGCTGAGACTACGGCGAAGGATGTATGGCTGGCTCTTACCTCTCGTGCTTCAGGGGATAAAATTACTCTTATTCGCGAAATTCGCCTGCCTCGAGAGATCGCGGCAATCTTTGTGGGAGCGGCACTTGCTATAGCTGGTGCCATCATGCAAGGAATGACCCGAAACCCGCTGGCTGACCCGGGCCTGCTTGGACTCACAGCAGGAGCCAATGCCGCTCTGGCTCTGACCCTTGCCCTGATCCCTGCCGCTGATTATTACTCCATCATGCTGGCATGCTTCGCTGGAGCGGCAGTGGGTGCCTTCATGGTATTCGGCATTGGCGCCATGAAAAAGGGTGGATTCTCGCCGCTTCGAATTGTACTGGCAGGCGTTGCAGTTTCGACCTTGCTATACGCGATCGCGGAGGGCATTGGTCTCGCCTTCAAAATATCGAAGGACGTCTCCATGTGGACTGCCGGAGGCATGATCGGAACCACTTGGGCCCAGCTGCAGGTGGTCATTCCGGTTATTGTCATCGGCACTCTGATCGCTTTGTTCTTTGCCAGACAGCTGACGATTCTCAGCCTAAGTGAAGAAGTAGCGGTTGGATTGGGGCAAAAGACCACGCAAATCAAAATCATACTCTTTATCGTAATCATTCTTCTGACCGGGGCATCTGTAGCACTGGTGGGAAATATGACGTTCATTGGGCTGATGATTCCACATATGGTCCGCGCTCTTGTAGGAACCGATTACCGTTTCATCCTGCCGATGTCAGCTATTGTCGGGGCTTCTTTTATGCTGTTTGCCGATACTCTGGGACGAATCATCAACGCTCCCTATGAAACGCCGGTTGCGGCGATTGTCACCATGCTTGGACTCCCCTTTTTCCTTTTGATCGTACGTAAAGGGGGCAAAGCCTTCTCATGATCCAGCCCGCACTCCTGAAAAAGCAAAGAATCACTCTAGCGGTATTACTGGCGCTCATCGTCACTACCTCCTTGATCGGCCTGGGGACTGGGTACTCCTCGTTGTCTTTTGACAGGCTGATTCCAACCCTGTTTGGTCAAGGTACGTTCAAAGAAGAGTTTGTGCTCTTTTCTATTCGCTTGCCTCGGTTAGTCGTTACGCTCTTGGCGGGAATGGCTCTTGCTTTATCCGGCGCAATCCTTCAGGGCATTACGCGCAATGATTTGGCTGACCCCGGTATTATCGGCATCAACTCGGGAGCAGGTGTGGGGATCGCCATTTTCTTTTTATTTTTTCCCGTACAGGCAGGCTCGTTACTTTATTTCCTTCCGCTTGTCGCCTTTATCAGCGCATTGTTCACTGCTTGTCTTATTTACCTGTTATCGTTCAACAAAAGCTCTGGTCTGCAGCCGGTAAGGCTCATGCTCGTCGGGGTCGGTTTTTCTATGGCTCTCTCCGGCGTGATGATCGTCCTTATTTCCTCCGCTGAGCGGGCAAAAGTAGACTTTATTGCGAAGTGGATAGCCGGAAACATCTGGGGTACGGATTGGCCTTTTGTATGGGCGATTCTGCCTTGGCTCGTGGTACTCATTCCCTTTGCGCTCTATAAAGCTCATACCTTGAATCTCCTGTCCCTACATGAACCTGTAGCGATCGGGCTTGGCCTATCGATTGAAAAGGAGCGTGTGGTCTTGCTTCTGACGGCCGTTGCCCTCGCAGCTTCTGCGGTCTCTGTCACGGGAGGAGTCGCCTTTATTGGTCTCATGGCTCCCCATATAGCGAAGGCTTTGGTCGGTCCCAGAAACCAGCTGGCTCTGCCTGTCGCTCTATTCATGGGTGGATGGCTGTTGCTGATTGCTGACACCATTGGCCGCAATCTGCTTGGCCCTGACGGAATCCCGGCCGGCATCGTCGTAGCCCTCATTGGAGCGCCCTATTTTATCCGGTTACTATTAAAAAAATAGCAGCCTCAACATCGGCGTTGAGGCTGCTATTTCCCATCGTACAGCAATTTTATTGTGCGTAATCTCCCGTGTAATTGATTAGAGAGACATCATTTACGCCCTTCAATTCACTAATGGTCTGCACGAAGGCTGTATTGTCATCATGCATCATCACTTCTACAGTCAGCTCGGTGAAGCCCTTGCGCACCGTCTTCGATTTCAGCTTGCTGTTCAGCTTGCGCAGCTCTACCCGGAGCTGATCTGCTGCTTCTTCCGTATGGCGGACGATCAGGAGATAGGCTTGCTCCTTGACCTTGCGCTTGGACAGCCATATGATCACCAGACCGACGATGATAGAGCCTCCCAATGCGAGCGGGTACATCTTCGCACCACTGGCAATCCCTGCAGAGATCGCCCAGAACATATAGACGATGTCGAGCGGATCCTTGACTGCCGTCCTGAAGCGCACGATACTGAGCGCACCCACCATCCCCAGCGAGAGGACGATGTTGGTGCTGATGGTCATAATAATCAAGGCTGTCAGCATGGACATCAGTACAAACGAGACGTTGTAGTTGTAGCTATAGACGACACCTCGAAAGGTTTTCTGATAGATCCAGTAAATAAACATCCCTATTGCAAATGAGCACAACAGCCCCAGAATCATATCGATGTACGATACGCTGCGAAAAGCTTCCAAATGAAGGATGCTCTTTTTTACAATGTCCTGAAAATTCAACACTTCCCCCATAACGACACCTCTGCCTATTCTTTAAAATGTTTTACATTCACTTCGCGGCATAATACGTACTTCGAAATGGAAGAACGTTGATGACTATGCGGTTGGATAATCTGACGAATAAAATCCGGAATGAAGGAGTCGAACTTCACTTCCATAATCGTCTGCGGAACCTGGATAGCTTCTTCCAATACCAGATTGGAGTCGAACAAATCATAGGAATTGACCCCGGCAGCCAGCTTTTTATCGAATGTAATGCGTACATTGCCATAATCGTAGACATAGGCTTCTCGCCAATATTCCACGATAGCGGTAGGACGGAAAGCACGATGCGCCAGAGCGGTATAAAAATCTCGCAGCATAGGGGAGTTCTTCTCCCACAAAAATCTGTACTCTCCTTGCCTGATCCATTCATATTCCTCGCGATTGATCCGGAAAGACTCTTTCCATACATAATCACCACGTTTGCTCTTGCGCTCGATCGAGATGATATCGTCATTTCCGTTGTAGATGCGAATTCGATATTTTTCCCGGTTGAAGATGCCGTTGTTCTTGTCGATCAGGGCATGATCATGCGGACTGTCGAAGTACAGACTGCGAATGCAGTAGCCATCCGAATGGATAGAGTGCTCGTCCATCATGAGCATGGCCGATACTTTCTGCCGCAGGACTTCATAGTCATGGATATGCAAATAGTATTTTTGCTCGGTCCGGAATTTTCGTTCTTGCAATGGCAATTACTCCACCTCGAATTCTCTCATGCCAAAAAAGTAATCGGCATCACTATTCATATAGTAATCGAATGAATTTTGGGAGTTGCCCTTGCTATCCCTTACGACAACCTTCCAGTAGTAAGTACCGGGTGGCAGCGCTGGAATCTCCATCCGGTTCTCTTTCAAGTTGGTCCTGCTCGCAACGATTTGTGTAAACTGAGGATCTTTAGAAACTGTTGAATCATAGACGAGCTCGTCCCCCTGCAGATCGAACGAGATTTGCCATGAAAACTTCAGCAAATGATCATCCTGTTCCACTTCATCCTGAAAGAATGGCTGCGGCTTCTCCAGTTCATCCAGAAAACGCTGCATGCCTCGTTCCGGTGTATTCGCCAAGATTTGAAGTTCGTTCTTAAAATGACTGTTCAGTCCTGGCAAGTAAGCCATATCCGGATTTCTGAATAAGAAAGGCTCTACCGTTTTGGTGTAGCTGTTCAACAACTGTGTGATGTGTTCCTTGTTGATCGTCTTCGAGAGTTCCTCCATCTTTATCTTTAGCTGCTCTACGTGCTCGGTATGGCGGAAGTAACGATTATGAAGAACCGATCCCCAATAGTTGGATATCCCGTTTTGATAAGGGTGTATACTTCCTTTTCTTCGCTGCAATTCCCATCCACCGTCATAGTCCCACGGAAGGAAATACCATTTGTCCGAATTGAGCGGTGAATACAAATAGTAGTTGTTGGCATCCGTATCCATGTTATCCATCAGGATATTCGCTGCCGTCCAGGTCAAGAAATTATCCAGGTCAAAATGCTTCTCTATGACTTTTTCAATCGGTATGCTGCGGTCATTCACATCGTTGAGCATACTAATCAGCTTGTCATGCTCTTCTCGCCCTTTGATCTCAAGAATCTCTTCAAATGCAGCTTTATTGTATGTTGGATCGTCATGTGGTTTGATGTTCTCTTCATATCGCTCAAATTCAAAAAAGGAGACCTTGTATAAATACCCGTTGGGATCAAGCATGTGAGCCTTTAAAAACTGCTTGTTTGGCTGTTCCACATGTGTGTACAAACCGTAATCCACAAAGGGGGCCTGAAGATTTCCCGTAGACAGGTCCTTGACATACATATGCACAAATTGCGTTCTCAGACTTGTCATATCCGGAATCTCTTCAAACAGATCAAAGCTCAGTTTATTTCTGACTCTGGACAAGTCCAGGCTGTGCTTGTTTAAATTGAACGACCTTTGGTCGAGCCACAGACCCGCTTCGTCGTTTAATTTGATCCGATAAGATTTCTGAGAGGAATACCATGCCGTTCTTCCCCGAAGCGTGATGGTGCCGTTCGCTTTGTCTGTTCCGAAACCGAACATCCCCGTCATCGGTCCCTTTCCGCCACCCGCTCCCTCCTGCATGATCATTTCCAGCTTTCCTTCGCCCCCGTCCGGAAGTCGGTTTAATCCGTACCAGTCCAGAGGCTTATCTGCATTGGGCTTATCCGGCAAAATCGTCACGTAGAGTGTCTTCAGCGACCCGTCATCGTCTCGTTCGTAAATCCTCTTGTCTTCGATCAACCTGGATGTCGAGTCGTCAGCAGGCTGTTCGATTTCCTCGGCTTGTGCCTCTGCCTGTCCTGCTTCCTGTCCTGCGGCATTTCCGTTGTCAGCCCCTGTCGAGCAAGCGGATAGTCCGAGACTCAAGACGAGCAGTACAGAGACAAACGTTTGCTGCTTATTGAAAAATGATTTCTCCTTCGTCAGCTTCTTGGGACTGATCGGCTGCGAGCAGAAGGTGAAGTAGTCGATGTTTCTCAATACGTGCAGCAATCTAACAATCACGACGACAAGTGCGATGAAGGATGCGATAAACATACCCAGACCATCATACTCAAGGTGCATCATCCAGGTCGTGAAGCCAATATTCAACAGGACGAACAGCGCTCCGATGAGAAGGACACCTTTTCGGTCATCAAAATACATCAGAATATGTGTCAGAACGAACATGATGATAAAGAGAAAGTAAGCTAACGCCAACAAAATAAAGACGTCAAGCTGTGCCATCGTGAAGCCGATCGTCGGAAGAAACTTGATACCCAGCGCAATCGACAGGACGGTAAAAAGCAGTTGGATCTCCATCAGAAAGCTGATCTCGCGGATGAGCGTTTTCTGCATCGATGACTTCGCCGCCCGGATGTCGGTCACAGTTCCTCCGTTTAAGATATTCAAATAGTAGATGCGAAACTTCTCATAGAAGGAGGTCTCTACCGAAACAACAAATGTAACCAGCGTAGGCATCACGCTGATGAACGCGTAAAACACGGGCAAATCATAGAAAGGCATGACCAGAAATTGATCAGCCACCTCTACACCCCTGGGTCCGAGCCAATACACGAAGTTGTGCAGGTAGACACCTGAGTACACAAAGCAGCCTGCGAAAAACAGGGAGCTGTACTTCCCGAAATACCGAAGAAAATCGAAGTAGAATTGGCTCCTGCCTCTAGGGAACCGCTGTTCAAAATGGTAAAAGGACAGCGCCGCGATGATGAAAAATCCCGTGTCAATTCCCAGGAGCGCCGCTGTCGTCGCCTGCAAATCCGTCAGGAGAAACAGCAGCCAGCCGCTTAAAAGAGCTGCGGCCACACCAATGATGAAGCTGCGAACAATGCGAATATAGTCTTTCAGTGCGGACAAATAGACGCCCTGAAGCCAGATCACGATCAATTCCATGAAAAACAGGTAAGCCGCAATCTTATAGTCCAAGCTTGCCGATACCTGACTCACGAACAGCGCAGCGATTACTCCACCAATCGGCAGGATGAAAATCAACGCACCGTAATAGGAAGACATCAAGCGATCGTATTTCTTTTCATAGATCATGTCTGCCACATAGCGAGTGAGTACCATCGAGATGCCACTGGTAAAAATGATCGAAAAGACAAAGCAATACGATACCGTCGCGATGTACAGCTCCCACTCGATGTAGCTGCTGTTATTCGCTGACATGATTTGCTGCAGTGCGATGATCAATACCATACACAGGATCATCGGGCCCACTGTCGTCAAGGAAGAGTAGGCATACGCTTTGACGTTATTGATCAGCCCTTGCTCACGAAACAGCTTTCTCAGCTCGAAGCCAATCCCTGCCATTGCGGTACACCTCCCAACGATTCGTACAGCTTGCAATAGCCCGCGATGACATCCTGCTGCCGATAATGCTTTTCCACACGAATAAATGCATTTCTTCCCATCTCTTCTCGCAGCTTTTGATCCCGGCATAGCTGAATGGCTGCCTGAGCAATCTGCTCGTAGTGCATAACCGGAACGATCAAGCCCGCAGCACCTATGCCATCATCCAGTCCATAGAGCAGCTCTTTGCAGCTGCCTACATTGGTCGCGACAAAAGGCTTGGAGCTGGCCATCCCCTCCAGAATCGCCAAAGGCTGTCCTTCACTGATACTCGTAAGCATCAGCATGTCCATTTTGCCAAGGTAATCCTTTACCCGTACTGAACCGGTAAACGTAACATCAGACAGCTCCAGCGCCGCTGCCAGCTGCTGGCACTCCTCATAATACTGCTCGTCCTCTTCGTACGGCCCCATGATGTAAAATTCCGTATTCGGCACCTCACGCTTAATGACGGCAAAGCTTTGAAGTATCGTTTTGATATCCTTGATCGGCACTACGCGGACCACTGCACCAATCCGGATGATATCGTCCTGTGGAGCGACAGGCAAATCGATGTATTCGTCGGTGTGCACACCATTTGGAATAATCGTGATCTTGGACTCGTTGCAGCCGAGCTCTATCTGAATTTCCTTGTTGTGATGAAAAAGTGTGGTCACCTGATCAGCTGCCTGATAGGCGCAAGTCGAAAGCCGGTAAAAATATTGAATCCAGAGGTCCTTGAAGTAGCCTTTCACCCATTCTGCCTTGATGATCTCTTCTTCTCGCTCCCGTGTATAGATACCGTGCTCGGTCAATAGCAACGGACTGCCGTGCAAATGCTTGGCAAGAGCGCCTACCACTCCGGCATAGCCAGTAGATACGCTATGGTAGAGATCCGCCTTCGGAATATCGTTGCGAATTCCAAGAAACAAAGGGAGGATCATGGATCGGACAGTCCAGAACATTTCCGTAAACGGCACTAACGAATAATGATTGCGGCACAGCTCCTCCAGCAAATCGAAGAAATCCTTGCTGGAAAGGAAATCTGCCGCATTGCGATACTTGCTGCTACGAAGCAGTTCAAACAGCTGGTTCCAGTGTACTTCATCATCGGAGCCGAGCAATGCCTGCATATTTTTCTTTTGGTTATTGCGAATATGAAAAGTCTTGCCCCAGACGCCCTCCTCATCCAAGTATTCATCCAGGAACGTTTCTTTGACCTCGATAATATTGGGAGGGAGCGTGTATTTGAATTGCCCCCTCTGCTTGCTTTGAGCGCCGATGGCATAAATCACAAATTCATGCTCGGGCATCTGGAGGGCAAGGTTATGGATCCAGCTGGATACACCACCGGTTACATATGGGTACGAGCCTTCCGCAATTATACAAATCCTCATATGATCACCCGCCTAACCCTATTGAGAATGTGGAGCTGAACACCGTCACCAGATAGGCGTTCTCACCGATTTTTTGGACTGTGCAGTTTTCTTGTTTTGCAATTTTTCGTTCTGTTCTCAATACGTAATACAACGAATCCCTGTAATTCTCCACTTGCCCCCGAATATGGTCTGCATCCTTTGTCACATGCACATGGGTATAGAGTGCCATGACCATATCCAGTCCCGCTTCTGTAGACGTAATGTCCCTCATCCAGGGATGTGTCTTGTTTAAACGTTCCATATAATTCGAAAAGTCATCATACAGCTTTTCCCAGGACTGTTCACGCCCTCTGTGTGCGTCCAGCAAATCGTCCGGGTGAAGGAAATGGGAGAAAACGCCGATCGACGTAATGGTGTTCGCTTCCAACCACCTGTAGTATGGTGTTTCAAAATAGCCGGATGTGACCCTCGGCATTTCGATGACACCGTCTTCCGATAGCTCATATTCCTGCACATATGCCCGGTTGTCATCATCGGTATCGTACAACGAAGCGATCACCGTCAATTCGGGCCAGGCATTTTTGACCGCTTTGCGCCTAGAAGCACGTTGGAGGTGAGGTGAATCCCTTTGGTCAGCTGGGGATACTCAAACTCGACAATCCCGAGCTTGCGATAGATTTGGTAAAAGCGGTCCCCAATCGCGGGTGTATGCATCAGGAAAGCTGATCCTCCGTTGTGTACGAACTCTTCCAGTCCTTCCGCATGATCCTTCAGCGCATTAAGCTCATTCGTTGCGAGGAGTACGGCCGCGCACATCTCATAATTGAATATTTTCGTATTCAGGTCGACTTCTTCCGTCTGGCGCTTCATGTAGGACAGTGTGCGAGCCACGTTGTCCTTCAATGCTTCACTTAGCTGGTCATTCTTCAGGTAGCCGAGACAAAACAGTTCGTCAGTAAGAGATATATCGGGTTTTTGACTAGTCGCGGTCACCTGGGCTACCAGCGCTTCTCGTTCTGCCAATAGCTGGTCCGTATGCTTGAATTGCAGGACAAGCTGTGACCTAGCGATTTGAATGATGATAGCCAAAGCCATAATGGAAATGAGAATGATGTATACATTCCGCTTAAATTGAACTTCCTTGCGCATCTTATGCTCCTTCCGACCAGAAACGAACGAGCGTCAATGCATGATTGGACAGACGCATTGGCGTCCTCTTCAGTCTGTCCAGCGTTTCGTATAGCTTGACTGCCGATTTCGTCGAATAGTAAACCTTCAGCAAGCATAGATAAGCATCTTCGCTGAATGGATGTTTTTCGATATAGAGCAGCCCCGTTGTTTCTGCCTCTCCGAACATACCCAGCTCAAGCTCTACATGTACTTTCTCGTGATAGGCCCATTCCGAGTTTTCCGCCAGCTCAGTCAGGCTCTCAAGCACAGCCAGATAGGTATAGCGATGCTTCAACAATGTACGCCCATCCAAAAATCCGCTGCTCATAAACCCTTTTAACACTTCGGCATATGTCCGGACCACATGTTCGTCCTGCTTGTTGTTTTCATACTGTACCGACAGATCCTGCAGGGCCAGAAGCATCTTGCGCTTCACTTCCATGATCGCGCTCACCGCATAGTGGGAGGTTTCCGTATCCTCGTTGCTGACCGCCCTTTGCAAAATTTCCAAGTAGTGATTCGTATCCTGCTTCAGAACATCAATCATGACCCTACGACGAGTCTGATGCTCACTGATCAGGAGCGCATCCTCGATCGGAATAACGCTTAGCTCCTTCTCTGTCTCCATTCGCGAATAGACCCCTATGCGGCGAACCTGATGCTCTTCCTGCTGACGGGTGACATAATCACTGAATTCCTCGTCCGCGTCTCTATGTAAGTCCTTTGGCCAAAATAGCGGGAACAGCCAGCCTACGATCGGGAATGCCGTTACCAAAATCACACGCAGCAGCCAATCCTTTGGAGATTTTCTATATCGCAGGCCAAGCAATACGGCGGATAGAACCACATATAGTCCAAACAGGATTCCTAACATACCTACTACAGCTCCTCTTCTACTACCCTTAAGGAGATACCCTTCTCGGCAAAACGTTGCAGCACATGGTTCGCATCTTCCATGCTGGTGTTGGAAAGCAGGATGACGAGACGGTTCTCTGCATCAAGGCCCGTATAATCTGTCTCTCGCAACATGCCATCGATCAAATCTGCATGTTCTGCCAATATCATGTCCTTCTTGCTCGCTCTAAGCAGCAGATAAGGGGTTTGATGCTGTTCCTTGGCCAGCCTCTTGGTCTTGAGGATGTTTTGGAATGCTTCATAGCGCAGAAGAGAGGTTCCCTCCACATATCGCTGATTTTCGGTAGCTTCGATGTAGGCAAAAGCCTTGGAGAGAGCTGACGATACCAGATCGGTCGTGATTTTAAACAAGTTTTGGTGATAGAGCGAAAACTTTTCAAAGGACAGGCCGTCGATCGCTACTACTGCCGCAATCTGATCGTGATAGTAGATCGGAGCGCACATGAGCGGAGCACCGTCGGACAGGTCCTTATTGATGAAGACCTTGCCATCCCGCAAAACGGTGGTAGTGAATTCATGCTGCTCCACCTTCAGCGATTTCGGCGCCTGCGTATCATTCTTGCTGGAATGCGCCACTAAACGGAGAAAAGTTCGACTGCGGTTGACCGTGTAGATGGAGACGTTCGGCACGCTCATAATCGATCTGACGACATTTACCGTGGCATTGAAGACATGCTCAGGTTCAAGGCTCTCCAGCTCTTTGGTAATGGAGTAAATTTTCCCATAGCTGTCGCCCGATTTCAGGATGCGAAGCTGCAGTTCATCCTTTACTTCACGCACTTCGTTGTAGACACCATTCAAAAACTCGTATCGGCCTTCCAGCTCCTGAATTTTTTGCTCCTGGTTCTGGATTTGCGCATTCTTGCGATCAATAGAATAGCCAACAACGAGCCCAATAAACAGATAGATCGCGATCTGGAAGAAGAAATCGGTATCATACAATAGTGAAATAAGTTCACGTCCATCCAATATCTTCTGATAGATGTACAGCCCGATGGACAAGACGACAGCGAGGACGGATTGGCGATTGCCGTACAGATTACCCATGATGGTGATATAAAACAATTTCACATCAATTGCGCCGTACGCCCCGTACTGTTGACTGAGCGTCAGCCATGCTGTGAGGGCGAAAGCCAGGAGATTTTCGGCATAGGGCATGAGCCGTTTGAAAATGTGTAGAGATGCGTTAGTGAAAGCAGAAGGCTCGACTGCGATCGATGCTGCCGCTTCCTTTTTCGTCAACTCCTGTTCGAAATAGGTATATGTACGTTGAATCCCTTCCTCGACCGTATACATGGGGGTCCAATCCAGATCCCGCTTTATCTTGGTGTTATCCAGCACGGATCGCTCGATATCTCCTGGTCGTTTGTCTACGTAAACGACTTGCTCTTGTTTCAGATCCCGTGCGTGATACATGGATTCTACGAGTGTATTGACGCTTGTTTCGATTCCAGTCGACAGATTATAAACGCCCGTCAGCTGAGCATAGGAAGAGCGGTAAATGGCATCAGCTACGTCCTCCACATAAATGAAATCCCGTGTCTGGTTGCCATCTCCGTGAATGTGGAGTGGTTGTCCAGTCAATACGCGGTTCATAAAGATGGAGACAACTCCGCCTTCTCCCAGTTCATCCTGTCTCGGGCCATACACATTGGAAAAACGGAATCCCTGTGTCTGCAATCCGTACAATTCCTTCCACTTGGAACAGTACGATTCCCCGACCCATTTGCTTATCCCATATGGAGAAATGGGAGAGCAGGAAGCATTCTCAGCAATAGGCAGCTCTGTCTTTACACCATATACAGCTGCAGACGACGCATAAATAAACTTAGCTATGTTGTATTTCTTGGACAGACTCAACATATGGACCAATCCAAGCACATTGGATTCGGAGTCTTGCATCGGGTTTGCAATTGATGTGATGACGCTAACCTGAGCAGCCATGTGGATCACCACGTCGATTTTATTGGCACGAAAAACCTCTTCGCATTTCGCGTCCTCCACCGACAGAATATATCCTTTATGCTTGAAATCAATGTTGCTCTTTTTCCCTGTCGAGAGATTATCAATAATGTATACGTCATGGCCTTCCTTATGAAATCTGTCAGCCACGTGAGATCCGATAAAACCGTATCCACCCGTTATCAATACTTTCAATCTAAATCACCGCTCTCACCTGATATAATCTCTTTTTCAATTTAGTTCCTTCAACCTATCGAAACTAGTAACATCGGACTATGAAATCTATTATCATACGTCATTTTACGAATGTAAAATATTACTTAAATCACTAGCGTTGCATAAAAAATGCGTTTGTGATTTGTCGAAGTATTCTGAATGAAATCTTCAGCTTCCCAACCAA
>NZ_JAFLPN010000035.1:0-39744 GCF_029870785.1 Brevibacillus sp. AY1 | reverse complement strand
TTGGGGAGGTACTCCTTTTTCTATGCTCAAAAAACCTTGAGCCCGTAGGGCTCAGATTTATGAAATTGATTCACTTATAAATTTTATTTATTCTGAATATTTTTACTTGCCTGTTATTATACTTCAAAATAAAATAGAACTACTCTCTACTTATTATTATCCACTTATTCCCCACAAAACTCTTTTTTACCATCTTTGCACCCATCAGCTGTACCACTTCTAGTAGCTTTAAGTCACAATCGCCATCAAGCTCAACATATATAACCCATGTTTTGGTGGTTTATATAAATCCATCCTATCCTGTAGAGGAGGAGTACATTTTCATTATGAATGTAAACGTACAAGGTGAGCGCTGGTTTCCATCAGAAAAGGTTTTTTCAGAGGATATGCCTGATTTATGGGGCAATTGGTATTGCGACTCAGAGGTTGGTACCTTGCGTTCCGTCCTGATGAGAAGACCAGGCAGAGAAATTGAGATTGTCAATGAAAGCAACTACGCTGACTTTCGCTGGAAAGCCCCGATGAATCCAGAGAGGGCACGTGCACAGCAGGACGCCTTGGCAGATATCTATCGGGAGCATGGCATCGAAGTACATTATGTGGAAAATATGCGAGAAGACAAGCCCAATGCCTTGTACTTGAGGGATTTGGTTGTTACAACACCCGAAGGCGCCATTGTTTGCAGACCTGCCATTGAGGCTAGGCGCGGTGAGGAACGATATGTAGCAGAACAATTGGCAAAACTAGGAGTTCCCATTATCAAAACGATTAACGGGGACGGCTTCTTCGATGGGGCCTGCGCGATGTGGGTCGACCGTCACACCGTGATTATCGGGACTGGCGCTCGCGCCAACGAAGCAGGGGCCGCACAGGTGGAAGCTGAGCTGAGAAACATTGGAGTTACCGATATCATTCGCTTTCCGATCCCGTATGGACACGCCCATATCGACGGCTTGTTGAACATCGCAGATAGACGAACCGTGGTGTTATTCCCTTGGCAAGTTCCTTACGATGTCGTGAAACCTTTGCTGGACCGAGATTTTACGGTGATTGAGGCTACCGACATAGCCGAGGTGAAGGAAACGTTTTGCACCAATTTTGTGGCATTGGAACCGGGAAAAGTCGTCATGCCAGCGGGCAATCCCGAGACAAAAGCAAAGATGGAGCGAGCAGGTATCACCGTGATCGAGACACCCATGGACGAAATTATCAAAGGATGGGGCTCTATTCACTGCATGACAGCTTTTCTACGCCGCGATCCGCTAGACAAGTCCTAGGTTGTTCCATTTTATTTCTAAAGGGGGAAATCAGATGAAAAAAATGGCGTTTTTATGGTTGGCCATACTGTTGGTGTTCGTAACCGGATGTTCGCAGGAAGTAGGAGGCGGTGGGGCAACAGGACCGTCTACGATACAAAAAATTGTGGATCGAAACAAACTGATAATTGGTACTTCTCCGGGCTATTTCCCATTTGAAATGAAGGATAAACAAGGTGTGAATGTCGGTTATGACATTGATTTGGGCAAAGCCATTGGCGAGGCACTGAAGGTTGAAGTGGAATTCAAAGAATTTGAGTTTGGTGGACTAATTCCTGCCCTGCAAACAGGGGATATCGACATGGTTATTTCTGGCATGACCATCCGTGGTGATCGTGCGCTGGCTGTGAGCTTTTCCGATCCGTACTACTCCGCTGGCCAGATCATCATGGTACCAAAATCCGATTCGGCCACAAAGACATGGAAGGATTTGGATAAACCGGACAAAAAGATTGCGTTAGCTCAAGGGACTACAGGTGCGCTTCTCGCCAAGCAATTGTTCCAAAATGCGCAAATGATGGATTTTGACGGATTTGCCAATGCTGCTTTGGCTGTCAAACAAAACCAAGCAGATGCAGTTATTTTTGATGAACCAGGCATCGCGGTCTATGAAATCATGAATGGCGATTCGGTCAGAGGTATTTATGAGACCTTATCCAGCGAAAACCTCGGCATTGCACTTCCATTGAACGACCATGCGACCATTCAGTGGATGAATTCGTTCCTGGCTTCTTACCGAAATGGACCAGCTGATCAGGCAGCCATCCAAAAATGGTTCAAATCCAACGAATGGATTAATAACGTTCAACAAGATAATTATTAACCGCCAAGATGTGTGAATGAGTGCGGACTTTAGGAGGTTTGATCTAAATGGGCACTTCATGGCGTGTTATTTCGGAGCATTGGAATGTTTTGTTGGATGGCTTGATCGTCACGCTGCAAATATCAGCGTGCGCTTTACTCGTGAGCATTCCGATTGGGATCATTTTGGGCCTTTGCCGCATCTCCCGCAATCGCGTTGTTTCTTTCATCGCGGTCTGCTATGTGGAATTTGTCCGAGGAGTTCCTCTCCTCGTCCTGCTGTTCTGGATCTATTTTGTCCTGGGCAAATTTCTCAAGATGGGGCCTTTCTTATCCGGGGTTGTCGGGTTGGGGTTGTTCTCGGCTGCTTTTATCGCCGAAATCGTCCGTGCAGGTATTCAGGCTGTTCCACGCGGTCAAATGGAGGCGGCACGCTCGTCCGGCATGAGCTATATCCAGGCCATGCGCTTTATCATCCTGCCGCAAGCCTTCCGAAAGGTAGTCCCTCCGATGGCTTCCCAGTTTATTACCTTGATCAAGGATTCATCCTTGGTTTCGGTCATCTCGGTGGTGGATTTGACGCTGATCGCTAAAAATGTCGTGGCGACTTCATTCCGTGCATTGGAAGTATGGACGTTCGTCGCGATCATGTACTTCGTCGTCACGTTTTTCCTTTCTCAACTGATCAATCTAATCGAACGTCGCTATCGGGTATCCGAGTAACGGAACCGCGCTATCATGTGAAAAGGAGGCCCGACTGTGATCCAAATCAAACAAGTCAATAAGAGCTTTGGACCTATTCAAGTGTTGAAAGACATTAACCTAGAGGTTCCAGAATCGCATATTTACGCCTTGATCGGACCAAGCGGGGCTGGAAAAAGCACCCTTATCCGCAGTATCAATGCTTTGGAGACGATCCAGGCAGGAGAAATCGTGGTGGACGGCACATCCGTGCACGCCAGTAAGACCGATATCAACAAGGTGCGTACCGATATCGGCTTTGTCTTTCAATCTTTCAATTTGTATCCGCATTTGACTGCTGTCGAAAACGTCTCGATTGCCCCCATTCAAGTGAAAAAAATACCAAAGGAACAAGCAGAAGAGAAGGCGAAAAGCCTGTTGACCTCACTCGGACTGGGAGACAAATTCGCTTCGTATCCGGGGCAGCTTTCCGGCGGTCAGCAGCAGCGTGTGGCCATTGCACGCGCCTTGGCCATGGACCCCAAGGTGATGCTCTTCGACGAGCCGACCTCTGCGCTCGACCCGGAGATGATCAAGGAAGTGCTCGATGCTATACGGAAACTGGCTTCTACCGGGATGACGATGGTCGTGGTGACGCATGAGATGGGGTTCGCCCGCGAAATCTGCAATCAAATCGTCTTTATGGCGGATGGAAAGATTGTGGAAGTAGCACCGCCTGAACAATTTTTTACCAATCCCGAAACCGAACGGGCAAAAGACTTTCTTTCCAAAGTGTTGAATCATTAAGCTGTAAACTTGTGAAAAGTGGAGGGCATTGCTGTGAAAGCGGATTTTATCATTGCCCATGCCTTTGTTTTGACGATGGAAGGCAAGGGAGTAGGCATGGTACAGAACGGTGCGATCGCAGTAAAGGGGAATATGATTCTGGCTGTAGGACCGTCCGCTGATATACTCTCTGCTTATCAGGCAGACCGATTGATCGATGGAACCGGAAAGCTGGTCATGCCAGGGCTCATTGACGCTCATATTCACACAGGGCTCTCCATCTTCAGGGGTATGGCGCAGGACATGTCCCATTGGATGCAAAAAGGGCTATGGCCGTTCATCAAAAATACAGACAAAGAGGATGCCCTGACAGGCTCACTGGTGACGATCATTGAAGGGATCAAGGCAGGTACGACCACTTTCTGCGATTACGATCACAATATGAATGACATCGTTTCGCATTATGTGAAGACGGGAGCGCGAGCAAGGGTAGCCGAAACGATCAATGAGTTGCGGGACGATATCGGGACTTTGCCTGTGGGAGACTTGTACCCATTTGACACTGCTTTGGGAAATCAAAGGCTGCAGGAAAGCATCCGGCTGTTTGAGAAATGGCACGAGCAAGGTGACGGAAGAATTACCTGCCTATTTGGACCTCAAGGGGCAGACATGATGGGAACTGAACTGCTGCTAGAGGTAAAAACGCTGGCTGAGAAATACGATACGCTTATTCATATGCACGTTGCCCAGGGCGACAGGGAAATCGATCAAATGGTGAAGCGATACGGCAAGCGTACTATTCCGTATCTGGATGAGCTGGGTTATCTGGATTCCAGACTGATGGCCGTCCATTTGACTGAAGCTACCAAAGACGAGACATACCTTGTAGCGAAACGCGGTGCCTCGATGATTTACTGTGCAGGTAGCATCGGAATTATCGATGGATTAGTTCCGCCCATCATGGATTTCCTCGAAGCAGGAGGTCAGGCCGCACTTGGTTCGGATCAAGCGCCTGGGAACAACTGCAACAACATGTTCAATGAAATGAAATTTGCCGCCATCCTCAATAAAGTGAAGCGCTCCGATCCAAAAGCGTTCCCTGCTTGGTTGTCCCTGAGGCTGGCCACGATTGAATCAGCCACAGCCATCGGACTGGATCATGAGATTGGCAGCCTCAAAAAAGGGAAAAAGGCAGACATTCTGATCGTGAATCTGGAAAGCCCCACATTGTGCCCTGTGTTCACGGATCCCATCCGAAACATCGTTCCCAATCTCGTGTATTCCGCGAGAGGCAATGAAGTGGAGACCGTGATCATTGATGGTCAGTTCGTCATGGAGGAATATCAGCTAGTCACGGTGAATGAGAAAGAAGCAATCCGTGAAGCACAACAGGCAGCAGAACGGATCAGCCGTCGCTCCGGGAAAGACATCACGGCTGCTCACAGCGACGTTTACCAAATGATGAAGGACGGGTACCTATGACAACGATTTTTACCAACGGAAGGTTTTACACGTTTGATCCCGCTCAGCCTACAGCAGAATCCGTCGTCGTCCAGGATGGGAAAATCGTCGACCTCGGAGACCAGCGGGACATGCTGCAGCAATGGGGTGGACCAGAGGCGATCGTAAGAGATCTGGAAGGGAAAATGGTCACACCCGGTTTGATTGACAGTCACCTGCATCTTTCTTCGATTGCCATGACCTTTAAGAATCTGGACTTGACACCTATCACTTCCAAGCATCAGCTTTTACAAGCGATTAAAACACGCGCTGACCAAACGGCTGCAAATGAATGGGTGCAGGGCAGAGGCTGGGATGAGAATCGATTCACGGATGGAAGCTTGCCTACGATCGAGGAGCTAGACGAAGTGTCTCCACATTGTCCTGTTTTTTTGCCTAGAGTATGTGGCCATGTCACGCTGGTGAACAGCAAGGCTTTGGAAATCGCTGGCTATTCAGAAGAGATGGTGATTCCATCGGGAGGTACCGTCGTTCTTGATCCTGTAACCAAAAAACCGACAGGGCTTCTGCTGGAAACGGCGGCCGATATTGTGGAAAAGCATATTCCGCAGCCGACTTACCAACAACTGAAGGACTTGCTGAGACAAGCCATCCAATATGCGATGAAATGCGGGCTTACCAGTGTCCATACAGAGGATTTGCGTGGGCTTGGTGGATTGGATCAGACCTGGCAGTTGTACGATGAGCTCCTGAACGAGGAAAAACTTGGTTTGCGCTGTAATCTTCTCATTTATTATCCTCATGTACAGCGATTGGTGGAGCGTGGAATGCACGCAGGATACGGAAATGAAACCTTGCAAATCGGAGCTGTGAAGATCTTTGCCGACGGAAGCTTTGGTGGACGAACCGCATACTTATCCGCTCCTTATACAGATGATCCAGAAAATTACGGCAGCAAGATTCACGATTCGAAAACCCTTTACGAGCTTTTCAAAGAAGCTCGTGATGCCCAGATGCCGATAGCTGTGCACACCATTGGAGATGAAGCGCTGGCGATGGTATTGGATACATTGGATCAATTCGAACCGGTCGAATACCGTGATCGCATGATTCATACCTCCTTGCTCCGTCCAGATTTGTTGGAGCGATTGAAAAAGCCGAACATTGTCGCTGATATACAGCCTCGCTTTGTCGTAGGTGATTTCCCTTGGGTTGCGGATCGCATCGGCGAAGAACGGGCATCCCAAACCTACATTTGGAAAAGCATGCTAGAAGCAGGAATTATGTGTGCAGGTGGTTCTGATGCTCCTATCGAACCACTGGAACCCCTCTTGGGGATTCATGCTACCGTCACCAGACGTGCACCAAAAGACGCTCACGACGGCTATAATCCCGAGCAAAATCTATCCGTGGAAGAGGCGATTCGCCTGTTTACTTATGGGGGCGCGCTGGCAACCAATGAGGAAGCAGTCAAGGGTACCATCAGCAGAGGAAAGTATGCGGATATGACAGTATATTCGAAAAATCTATTAGAAATTGAGGTAGATGAAATCTTGACCACTGAGATTGAAATGACCATCATTGGTGGAGAGATTTGCTATCAGCGTGAGAAGAATCCCAGTACGGTATGACGTAAAATAACTGCTTCGTAAGCAACATTTATACGCTATATGCGATCCGCCAGCTAATCTCGTCTTCTCAGAGATAGCATGGCGGATTGTTTGATTCATGAAGCTGATCAGGGCATCCATATTCGTAAAAGGTCAACACTCTTTTTCGTAGAACATTAAGGGATAGAATCTCGATTTAGACATTCGTGAAAGACTTACGACGAGGGGGTATGTGCATGAAATCCCTAAATCAATGGAAAAGGGATCAATTGAAGCTTTTACGAGAGGTAGAAGGTTTACTGTCTCTCATTCCCCAACCTATCTTAGTCGTCGATACGGAAGGGACGGTCATTCATACCAATTCCTACTCCGAAAAGATATGGGGCTGTTCCCAGATTACCATCATGAACAAGTCGTTTCTTGAATTGATTGAATCGGTGTCCCTTCTTGAGCATGTAAAGCTGGGCAGGCCATTAAGTGATTTTCCAGTCAAACTGATTCATATGTCGGGCAAACTTCTTCCTTTTACCTGCCGTTTGCATCCTCTCATTGTAAATAAGGGGATTGAAGGCGCGATTTTACAATTTACCAAGCAAGAAACGCTCCGGGAAGCAGAACCCGTGCACAGATATACGACTCGTTTTTCTTTTCACGACATCATTGGAAACTGCGAGGTGATTACAGGATTAAAGGAGCGTGCAGAGCAAGTAGCGAAAAGCGAATCTACGATCCTAATTCGCGGGGAAAGCGGGACGGGCAAAGAAGTTTTTGCTCAGGCGATTCATGGGACGAGCAGTAGAAAAGCAGGTCCCTTCATCGCCATTAATTGTGCGGCCATTCCTGAAGCCCTTCTAGAGAGCGAATTATTTGGATATGAGGAAGGAGCCTTTACAGGTGCAAAAAAAGGGGGCAAGCAGGGGCGTTTTGAACTTGCTCGGGGCGGTACATTGTTTCTGGATGAGATCGGGGACATGCCACTCTATCTGCAAGCAAAGCTATTACGGGTTTTGCAAGAGCGAAGAATAGAACGCGTCGGCGGTCAGGAAAGCATTTCAGTGGATGTGCGAATTATTGCAGCTACACACAAAGACTTGGAGGACATGATCGCCAAACGGCAATTTCGTGAAGACCTGTATTACAGACTCAACGTGATTCCCTTGTTCATTCCTGCCTTGCGGGAAAGGAAAGAAGATTTGTATGAACTGATTCATTATTACATGAAAAAGTTTTGCGGTCACTTCGACAAGGAACCGAAACGGTTCTCCTCCCAAGCCATGCAACGGCTCTATCAATACGATTGGCCGGGTAACGTACGAGAGTTGCAAAACGTCGTGGAGTACATTGTCAATCTGGAAATTGGCGAAATCGTCACGATCAACAGCTTGCCTGTCGCGATCCAGAACAGCATGGAGCCCGCGGAATTCGTGAATGGAGCTTCTCCCAAGACTGTACATCGAGTCCCGATCCGTTTGCGCGAAGAAAAAGAAGAAGAGGAGCGCATTTTGGAAGCCCTTCAAAGATATGGGCGAACTACAGAAGGAAAGAAAAAAGTAGCCGAAGCATTGGGAATCAGCATGGCCACTCTCTACCGGCGTTTGCAGCGAATGAAATAGCAAAATATTCTCAACACGAGAAAAACAGAAGAAACGAGAGAAATTATGAGAAAACATGCGAAAGATCAGGAAATGATCCGTTGTTTTCTCTATTTTTCTTTTCGAAAATTCTCAGGACACATCTTGTATTGCAGGAACCTGAGCAAAATCATGGATATTATTCGTGTTTATGAGCGATTATCGATTGGCATGTTTTCTGCAATTACTTTTTCATAGGAGGTCACAATGAAACATTTGATTGATGAATCTTTCCTTGCATCGATTGCTTGCGGTTCCTTGTATCTGGGTTCTGGCGGAGGCGGCGATACCACTTTATTAAAGTTCATGGCAAAGCAAGCTATTCGAGAGCATGGACCGATACCACTCGTATCCCCTTTTCATTTTCCAGAAGAGGAGTGGGCCATCCCTGTTGGAATCATGGGTTCACCGACAATTTTAAGTGAAAAACTGCCTTCAGGTCAGGAGTTAAAACAAGTGTTATCAGATCTAGAGCAGGAAAAAAAGATTGTCGCTACCGCTTTGACTGGTCTGGAGATCGGTGGAATGAACGCGATTGCCCCTATTCTTGCAGGAGCTCTGAATCGACTACCCGTCCTTGATGCAGATGGGATGGGGAGAGCGTTTCCTGAGATTCACATGACGACTTTTCATGCTTACGGCGTGCAGGCTAGTCCTTTTATGATGCGGAATGAAGCAGGTATGAAAACTTGTCTTTGTCATCCATCGAACCAGGAGAT
Organism: Brevibacillus sp. AY1; assembly: GCF_029870785.1. Classification (NCBI taxonomy): domain Bacteria; kingdom Bacillati; phylum Bacillota; class Bacilli; order Caryophanales; family Paenibacillaceae; genus Brevibacillus; species Brevibacillus sp. AY1. Next base: position 30,739 of record NZ_JAFLPN010000035.1, on the reverse strand, counting down.
AGAAATTCAGTCACGCAGACATGTAGCGGAGATGGGGGGGTGGGCAGCGATCGCATGTTATGCGATGAGAGGGAGAGAAGTTCAAGAAACCGGAATCCTACACAGCTTTTCTCTGGCCAAGCGGCTTGGGGACGCAGTGATGGCAGCAGGTGCTGATGTGCATCGGGTAATTGCATCATTAACCCGCACATTTCAAAACTCTATTTATGGCACCCCGATCAAGATGATCGAAGGACAGGTTGTGGATTTGCAACGAGATATCGTAGAAGGCATCGTAAGCGGCAGGATCATCGTCGAGGGCAGTGGTTATGATTCGGGAGAGCAAGCAGAGGTATTGTTTCAAAATGAATACCTATTGGTAAAGTTGAGGAAGCACAATGCCGTAACGGTACCAGATCTGATCGCTGTTTTAGACGCGGACACCGGTTATCCAATATCAATCGAGGAACTCGAACATCATATGCGTGTGTTTGTCATTGCCATTCCAAGTCCTTCGGTCATCAGAAATCCTAAAATGCTCGATTTTGTAGCTCCTGAACATTTTGGGTTGAACGGTGACTTTAAACCGGTAGATAAACTTGTTTTTCGGGAAGGTGGAGGATTGGCAAATGCTGCGTCTCGGAATTGATGTGGGAGACTCGAAGACGGTATGTGTTGTCATGGATGAACACTCAGCATTGATTGGTATGAGGACACAGGCTTCTACACCAGACATCCTGGCGGGAATTGACTCCGTACTCGAACAGATACTGAAGTTAACCCGAATTGACCCTCTGGAGATCGGTGCGGTGATGATTGGAACTTCCCATTGCTACAATGCCCTCGTAAAAGGAGAAAATCTCGCAAAAGTCGCTGTTATTCGTCTCGGACAGATTCAAAGTGTGATTCCACCTTTATTCGATGCTCCCGAAACATTTCGTCGTGCAGTGGGATTGCATTTTCTGCAAACGAAGGGAGGACATGAACTGGATGGCAGTTCCTCGGTTCAAAAATTATACCGGCACGAGATCGAAGCGTTTTTACAACGTGATGAAAACCGGGAGATCGAAGCACTCGTCATCACCGGAACCTTTTCACCGATGAATGATTCGCATGAAAAGAAAGTGGCAGAGTGGATACGAGATCAGCTGGGGCCGGAATTCCCAATTACAGTTTCCCACGAACTCGGCAGTGTGGGATTTATTGAGAGAGAAAATGCAGCCATTCTCAATGCTGCGCTTTCCAAGGTCATGACCCATTCGTTACACGGATTAGGCGCATTGTTAAAAGGATGGAAAATCGATTCTCCCATTTATTTTACGCAAAACGATGGCACGCTGATGTCTTATGAACATGCGCTCCGATATCCTATTCGAACGCTTCGTTCCGAGATCACGAATGGCTTTCGTGGCGCCTCCTTTCTCACGGGCATAGAGGATGGTGTCGTAGTAGATGTGCATCGCGACACCACTTATATTGGTACCTTGGAGGGAGGATTTCCAAAGGAAGGGCATCGAGGGGAACATATTGCTGGTATTCGTGTGAACGTAGACATGCCGAAAATCGTGCGTCTCCCTTTTGGTGCATGCACTCCCTTTGAGATATCCCATCTGGACGAAATTTTCCAAGCTGTTCAACGTTTTCAGCCCCGTTATGAGCCACTGCCAATTCTATTCGTCGGTGAAGGCGGTGCTGCATTTGCGGCTCATTTTAAATATCCGTGGTCTGAGGTTTTGCTGCCTCGCCACTATCTTTATGTGAATGCCATTGGTGCCTGCATTGCGCCCATCAGCGGGAACAGCGATCGCATGTATTGGCTGGATCATATGTCCCAATCAGAAGCGGTTGAAAGGACAAAACAAGAAACAATAAAAGCCGCCATCCTTGCTGGTGCCAAACAAGACACCGTGGTGATTCAAAGTGTCAAAACCATTCCGTTCGTCTATCTGCCGAGCAAAGCATTGCGCATCAAAGTAAAAGCGATCGGTACGTTGTAAGTCAGCGAAAGGGGGTGAAGAATCGGTTGCTAAAGGAGGGGATTTACAAAATCGCATAGAGGAGGATGGATGGGATGGCTAATGTTCAAAACAGCGCAGACGATTATGCACTTAGCAGAGTACCTACTGAAGCGCGCTTGCCGATGTGGGAAGTGATGCTCGTCCGAGTTGGTGCCCTTACCAGCTTGGCTCAATTCATGATGGGAGCTGCACTCGGCTACGGAATGACCTTTTGGCAAGCATTTTGGGCCACGATGCTAGGTAGCGTGATTTTGGAAGCAGTCAGCTTCCTGATCGGATACACAGGAGTACGTGAAGGGCTTTCCACCAGTCTGCTCGCTCGCTGGACTGGATTTGGGAAATACGGGTCAGGAATCCTCGGTTTAATTATCGCGATAGGATGCTCGGGATGGTTCGGCATTCAGAATTCGGTTTTTGCTCAGGGACTTGATCAATCGCTAGGTGGTGTATTGGGTTTCCCTCTGGCAGCGACCCTTACTGGATTATTTGTCACGCTTATTGTGATCTTCGGGTTTAAATGGCTGAGTTGGACAGCAAAAATTGCCGTACCTGGTTTTTTGCTGGTCATCGCTTATGGCATTTATCAAGTCCTCAAAGGTCACCAATTGGGCGATCTCATTGCTTCTCCACCGCCGGGACCGGCGCTTTCGATCGGTGTTGCTGCTACCATGGTTGCAGGCGGATATATGATCGGGGCAATCGTGACGCCCGATATGAGCCGATACTGCCGAAATGGGAAGGACGTTTTATGGATGACATTGATCGGGACAGTAGTCGGGCTCATTGTCAATATGATTGCAGTTCTGATGGCTCATGCAGTGGCAAGTGATGATGTATTGACGATTATCATGCAGACGACAGGGGTATTGGGGGCTGCCATCGTCATATTTGCCACAGTCAAGATCAACGATATCAATTTGTATGCTTCTTCATTAGGAATTACGGCTGCCATTGATTCCTTTTTCAGAAAAAAGGTGAATCGGGGAATGGTAACGCTTGTCATTGGGGTAATCGGAACTCTTCTTTCCGTTCTTGGTATTTTAGATAAATTCGTCAATTTCTTGGTGTTTCTCGGTATTTTCGTCCCGCCTGTCGGCGGAATCATGGTCGTGGATTATTTCATTCTGAAGCGTCATCGAAAAATACTGGACGAAACGAGAGAGAAGGGCTTGCTGCCTGACACAGCCGAAGGATTGAATCCGATCACCATCATTGCCTGGATCTTAGGCAGTGCCACGGGTTATTTGATCGAGATCGGCATTCCTTCCCTGAATTCGCTGGTTGTGGCAGGACTCTCCTACTACATCGGAATGAAACTCTTCGACCAAAACAAGCGCCAAAACAGCACAGAAGTGAACAAAGCCATCTACTACAAATGACACCAACCAGTGAAGGGAGAGAATCATGTGAGACTTTTAGGGAAGCAAGAAATTGAAGATATTGCAATCGGAGCAGCCGTATTGGGTACAGGCGGTGGTGGCGATCCTTATATAGGGAAGCTGATGACCTTGCAAGCAATTGAGGAGTATGGGCCGATTCAGCTTTATTCGGTAGATGAAATCCCCGATGATGCTTTCGTGGTCTCCTCCGGGATGATGGGTGCCCCGACGGTAATGGTGGAAAAGGTGCCAAGTGGCCACGAAGCAAAGCTTGCGTTTGAATCATTGGAGCGGTTTTTGGGAAAAAAAATATTCGCCACGTTTCCCATCGAAGCAGGGGGTATCAACTCACTTCTGCCACTTGCTTTGGCAGCACAGCTGGGATTGCCCGTAGTGGATGTAGACGGCATGGGGCGCGCATTTCCTGAGCTGCAGATGGTTACCTTTTACCTGGATGGAATCGCGGCTACACCGATGGTGATCGCGGATGAAAAAGGAAATCTGACCTTACTCGATACGATCGACAATTTGTGGGCTGAAAAGATTGCGCGTGGAGCAACCATACAAAAAGGTGGATCGGTCATGTTTGCGATCTATCCGATGAAAGGTGAAAATCTCAAACGGAGTGGAATTCATAATATTTTGAAATTGGAAGAAGACATTGGCAGAGCCATTCGGCTGACAAAAGAAACCCATTTAGATCCGGTAAAAGAAGTCCTTCAATTAACAAACGGCTTTGAGCTATTCCGAGGAAAAGTCGTAGATATCAATCGGAAAACGGAAACAGGTTTTGCCAGAGGTACAGCAACGATGGAGGGCTTGGGCGATTATTATGGGGAAACCCTGCAAATTCGGTTCCAAAATGAACATCTAATCGCCAAGACACAGGACCGGCTTTTATGTGTCACACCTGATCTCATTGCCGTGCTAGATGCTGAAACAGGGCTACCGATCACTACAGAAGGCTTGCGATACGGGGCACGAACAGTGGTGATCGGCATGCCTTGCCATCCCAAATGGCGGACGCCTAAGGGCATCGAAACGTGTGGACCAGGCTATTTCGGATACGAAGTGGACTATATTCCAGTCGAAGAACTTGTCGGAAAAGGAGTGGCATCCAAGTGAGCTATCGAATTGGAATTGATGTAGGTGGAACCAATACTGATGCTGTTTTGTTGGACAATGAGTACAGAGTGATTGCGCAAACCAAATCCTCGACCACCGAAGATGTGAGCTCGGGTATTTATGCAGCGATGCGCGATGTGATCGGTAATTCGGGTGTACCGCTGGACCAGATCCGATACGCCATGTTAGGCACCACACATTGCACGAATGCACTGGTAGAGCGCAAGCGACTGAATCAGATTGCCTCCATTCGCATAGGAGCTCCCGCTACTCTGGCAGTGAAGCCATTAGTTGGCGTTCCTGATGATTTGCGCCAGCTGCTCGGAAAATACACGTACATCGTCCGCGGTGGACATGAGTTTAATGGAGCTGAAATCACAAAACTCGATGAAGAGGAATTGTACCGCATCGCACACGAAATCAAAGGGTCTGTCGATTCGGTTGCTGTGACATCTGTCTTTTCCCCGGTATCAAAACAGCATGAGCTTCGTGCAGCAGAGATTTTGCATGAGGTATTGGGTGATACGGTTCCCGTTTCCCTTTCCCATGAGATCGGCAGTGTCGGATTGATGGAGCGAGAAAACGCAACGATTCTCAACGCGGCTGTTGTCCAGGTAGCGAAAACGACGGCAGAAGGCTTCAAAAACGCCCTCATGGAAGAAGGGATCGATGCCAAGGTGTTTTTCGGTCAAAACGATGGCACGCTGATGAACGTGGAATATGCCATCAAGTACCCGATTTTGACGATTGCTTGCGGTCCTACGAACAGTATTCGGGGAGCATCCTATCTGGCTGGATTATCCAATGCCCTAATCGTTGATGTGGGGGGAACAACCACAGATGTTGGTGTTTTGATCAACTCCTTCCCACGCGAGTCTTCTCTGGCGGTGGAGATCGGTGGAGCGCGGACCAATTTCCGGATGCCTGACCTCATCTCCATCGGATTAGGCGGAGGAACGATCGTACACATGAATGAAAATGGGAGCTTTACTGTAGGCCCTGACAGTGTTGGCTACCGCTTGAGGGAAAAAGGCCTGGTTTTTGGAGGAGATACTCTAGCGACGACGGATGTAGCCGTTGCACTTGGCAAGGCAGACATCGGGGATCGTGCGAAGGTTGCCCATTTGGATATAGCCATACTGGAGAGAGTCTACGCTCGCATCGTTGGGATGGTGGAAGAAGCAATCGATAAAATGAAAACAAGTGCTGACCCAGTTCCGGTCATTCTGGTCGGGGGAGGAAGTATTCTTCTACCCAATCAATTACAAGGTGCATCGGAGGTCATTCGTCCCAACCATTATGGGGTGGCAAATGCGATCGGTGCCGGAATTGCTCAGGTAAGCGGACAGATCGAACGAGTATTTGCTCTGGATGAGTTGGGACGTGAAAAAACGCTTGAACTTGCGAAAAAAATTGCTATCGAAGAAGCGATCGCTGCTGGAGCTGAGCCTGAGACCATCAGCATTGTGGATATTGAAGATGTGCCTCTGGCCTATCTACCGGGGAATGCAACAAGAGTACGCGTCAAAGCTGCGGGTAACCTGTCCGTGAATCAATAACATGATGATGGGAGAGATAGCCATGAAAATCAAAGTGATTATGCCGATCATTTCAGACGTATTTAACGACGAGATCAACGAAGAGATTAGCAGCTACGCCGCAGAAACTACAGAAGTAGGAGTGTGCAATCTCGATTACGGACCTGCCTCCGTGGAAAGTGAATACGACGAAGCGCTGTGCATACCAAATTTTCTGGAAAAAACGATTGAGGCTGAGAAGGATGGCTACGATGGCGTCATTAGTCTTTGCTTCGGTGATCCGGGTGTGAAACCGGCGCGAGAGGTCGTCGATATTCCCGTGGTGGGTGCAGCAGAGGCATCGATGTTGTTTGCTAGCTTGCTGGCCAAGTCGTTCTCAGTAGTGACGGTGCTTCCGAACGTCGTGCCGATGATTGAAAATATCAGCAAAACCCTTGGTGTGAATGGAAATCTAGCTTCTATCAGGTATGTCAATATTCCTGTTTTGGAAGTAGTCGAGAAGGAGCGATTAAAAGCGTCCTTGTTTGAAGAAATGATAAAAGCGATTGAGCAAGACAAAGCGCACGCTCTTGTTCTGGGCTGCACAGGGATGATGGGGGTTGCTTCCGATCTCCATGATCAGTTGAAGAGCAAAGGTTATGATGTTCCTGTGATTGACCCTACTTTTGCCGCTACAAAGATGCTGGAAAGTATAATCTCGATGGGCATCAAACAAAGTCGGTTGACGTATATGTCTCCACCTTCAAAGCTTCGAAAATAATGCACATGAATGAACCAAAATACAGCCGCCAGCCTCCGTTGACTGGTGGCTTTTTTTCCTTTTGCAATCAGACAGCCAGAAAATCATCTCGAAGGTCGCTGTCGAGAAACCTAGTTTGATCGCGATCCACACAGCCAAAAAAATAGGAGAAATCACGAATACCAGTGAAGCAACGGTCATTCGGTTTTGCTACTCACTTGGCTATTCGGGATACACCGAGCTGCAGGATGAAATCAAGAAATCGCTTTTAATGGTAGATCAGCGCAAAGGCCCGATTCAAAAGTACCGCGATACCGAGGATGCTGTCACGAGTGATAATTATGCGCATCAGGTAATCGATACAGATATTGCTTTTTTACAGCATAGCTTGCAGCACATCGATTACCAGCTTTACCAGCAGGCAGTTGACAGCATTATTCGGGCAAACCGTATCGTGGTGGTCGGCTTTCGCTGGTGCCATATACCTGCGAAATGGCTATTTTCTACCCTGAATGCGATCAAAGGCAACATTTGGCGGATACTGTTGAATTTAGTTTAGCAGTTACAACAGCTTCCCAAGAGCTTTTTTATGTATACGATTTTTTCTTGAATCCATCACATCTGCAGCAATTCTGTACCCAACGGATTCCATGAGCTAGTCAAACTGGTGATCAGGCTGGCGGGTTCATATGTATTGAAGCCGTAGACAAATCCAGTAACTTGATGAATAATCATAGAACCGAGTACATGAATCTGAATCCTCCTCATGGTGGTTCATCCAGACGGTAGGAAAGTAGGTGATCTTGTTGAATAATAGTCTAGTCTTGCCGGTAGTCGTTGTGAGAGGACATGCAGCATTCGCTCAATCACCCCCATATCAGACCAGAGAAGGACAATAAAATAGGGGGCAGAACACCCCCATAGGGGGAAATCATGGGTAAGAAATTCTTGCTTCATCCGCTTACCATTCGATACATTGTTTTTATGCTTGGATTGGCCGTCATGGGTTATGGGATTGCCATGATGATAGAGGCCAATGTTGGTGTTGCTCCGTGGGATACGCTGCATATCGGATTACAAAAGACATTTGGTTTGACCATCGGTATGTGGTCGCAAATCATGGGTCTGAGTATTATTTTCGCATCATACGCAATTGGCAGAATAAAGCCTACAGTCGGCATGTTTTTGAACATGATTTTCTTTGGGCTGTTCATCGACTTATTCTTGTGGCTAAAATGGTTTCCCGTTGGTGATACCGTCATCGAGCGCGTCGCCATGTTTGCTGGAGGTCTGCTGATCTATACATTCGGAACGGGAATGTATATCTCGCCACGACTCGGGGCGGGTCCTCGCGACAGCTTTATGTTGGCCTTACATGAACGAATGGGCTGGGGTATCGGAAATGTGAGAATCGGGATCGAATGCACGGTTACGTTGTTCGGCTTTTTTCTCGGAGGACCGGTTTCGTTGGGGACTCTGGTGACGGCTCTGGCGATCGGACCGTTAATCAAGCAGTTCATCCCTTTGTGGGAACGAATAATGGCAAAACCGTACGGAAAAGCACAAGGAACCAATCTAGTTGATTAGAATTTTGTATGGCCACCACACTGACTGCCCCTTTTCAGGCTGGAAAAGGCAGGATGGTTCCGCCTCATGTTTCGTTCTATATGGGAAGTAATGAGTAATTTGGTTTCATTTCAATGAAGAATAGAAAACCGCTTACGGATCACGGATCAACTCGTGTCCTGAGCGGTTTTCTTGTATTTGCCGTTTCGTTTTCCTGATGAATTACACATAAAATATTCTAAATTTTGATCCAACATATTGAAAATCTCGGGAGTATTTGAGATATTTACCCAGTTAAAGCAATTTCCTAGTGATAGAGGTTCGACTAGAAAAATTCGAAATAGCACGAATCGTAAAATAAAGCCGAAAGGAATATCCATGTGAATCTTTTACAGTATTAGCTCGTTGCCTATATTATCGCTTTCATTTTATTACTTTCAATCGGCTACATCTTTTCACAAATCGGAAATGCAAAGTCTTCAAGCGAAAAGGCAATAGCCAGCTACGGGATGAAATTAGCGCAAAGCTACGTCAATGAAATGGATGCCATACCCTATGCAGACTTTTTAAAGGATCCGCAAGAGACGGAATTATACTGGAATCTCAGACAAGAACTGGATCACTACCGAACCCGCATAAGGGCGCTTTACGTCTACTTCGTAAGAATTGATGAAGCTAACCAGCCACTGCTGATGATTGACGGACAGCCAAAAAATTCCGATTCTGCTTCACCGATCAATGAAGTGACCGATATACCAGCCGAGGCAGTGGAACGGTTGTTGAATGGAGAAATGGCTAGCTCTCCCGTGATCGATAATCCTCAATATGGCAAGTATATTTCCACCTACGCGCCAGTCAAAGACGAGACGGGGAAGTTTATCGGAGTATTAGGTATCGATACGGAAGCTACCGCAGTCGATCATATTGCTGATTCTGTTATTGAAGATAGCATCCCGTATTTTATTGGGTTTATTGGGCTGTCGTGCTTGCCACTGTCGTTATTGTATGGTTCATTTCCCGGACGCTTCGACCACTACGGCTTATCGTTTTCAGTGCGGAAGCATAGCATCCGGCAATCTGGCTGAAGCTGGTGTTCTATTGCAAGCGAATCCTGTCCGGTCCTCAGATGAGATCGGTCAAGCCTACCATGCAATGGTGAAAATGTCCAAAAATTTGAATCAAATCATTCATGGCATTGCTTCCAATGTAACGGAAGTCGCCGATCAACTTGTTCGTTCTACAGAGCAATTCACCCAGAAATCGAAGCAATTGCTTCAAATAAACCACAACGCAACGTAGAAGAATCGGTCGAACAAGTGAAAGAAGGAGCAGAAACGCAGTACTTGAGTGCAAAGGAAAGCGCACGCTCCATGGAGGATTTTTCAGTTGCTATTCAGCGAGTCTCAGAAGGGTCCATGAACATTTTCTCGGCGTCTCAACAAGCCCTGGATAAAGCTGAATCCGGAACCGTAACGATTAACGAAATGAAAGATCAGGTTCAGGTCATTGCTTCAGTCACACACGAAACAAACGCATCTGTCTCTGTTTTAAACCGATATTCTCTGCAAATTGGGGAAGTCCTACGTTCTATTTCTCAGATTGCCAACCAGACCAAGCTACTTGCTTTAAACGCCTCAATCGAAGCTGCACGGGCTGGCGAACATGGAAGCGGATTTGCTGTCGTAGCCGGCGAAGTACGAAAGCTAGCAGAAGAATCGACTTCCGCAACCGATCAAATCGCTTCACTGCTCTATAACATTCAACATGAATCAAGCATTATCAGTGAGAAGATGAAAATGTGAGAAGTTGAAGTAAAGCGAGGGATTTCCTTATCGGAACAGACGGAGTCTTATTTTCATCATGTTGTTGATCAGTTTCGTTTTGTTACTCGGCAAATTCAAGAGCTTTCTGCCGCAACAGAACAGATGTCGGCTGGTTCAGAGGAGGTCACAGCCTCTGCGGATACCATTTCCGATATTGCAAAAGCATCCTCGACACGTATGCAAGACGTTTACCAGATGACCCGTCTACATCTGCAGACAGCACAGCAAATTACGGAACTGTCTGATACCTTAAACGAGTGAGCGAGGACTGGGGAGAGGGTGTGAGAAGCTTCACACCCTTGTATTCGTTTACAGGGGATACATTCACAGCTAGATCTTTCTTGTAGACTAAACAAATATTGCGCTACCTCATCATCGGCTTCTCCATATACTCAAACAAAAACGATGCGCCATTTCGATAAAAACGGGGATCATACAATCCCACTCGCTCCTCGTCATTTACAATGACTACGAAAGGAGACCATTCATATAAGGTTTTGGCTTTGGGATTTTGGGCGAACAACGGCTGCAAATCCGTATCCTCCCGGGATTCCAGGATTGCAACTGGTTTCAATTCTGACCAGACTGATCCGCGCAAAAGCTGGACCTCCTCATCACGCTTGCCCACGACAGTAAATACCCCTGGGATGAAATCGGCTGTAAGCGTAGTTTGTTCAAAGTCTGCTTTGACACTGTTGACCAACACAGCCCCTTGCACCGATTGCGCCATGACATGCACGGCCATCAGCGCCCATACGATGCGGAAAACGCGATGGGATGGAAAGCGTCCTCGTCCCAATCGAGTGATGAGCAATCCGGTTGCCATGAGCAGCCAGAATACCACATCTACGATCGGTATTGCTCCGAATGTTAACCGAGCAGAGGAAAAAGGCTCGAAATAACCCGTTCCCCAAGCGTTAAAAATGTCGCTCGTATTATGAATCCAAACAGCCAGCATGGCAAATAAGAACCAAAACCCACCTCGAACGCGGAAGAGTACCCTGGCGCTTACAGCGATCAAAGCACCCCAAACCGGTACCATAAACAACGAGTGTGTAATACCCCGATGCCACATCTGGTACCTACCAGTTGTGTCCCACCAGGAGGAAATGACATCGATATCCGGTATCTGTGAACCAGCAATGGCAGTAGCCAGTAATGCCCGTTTTTCCTTTTTGGTCATCGTCGATTTATCCACAGCACCGTATAGGGTTAATCCAAAGAGCGTATGTGTAACGGAATCCATATTTCCTCCTCGCAGTATGACAATGTGCACGTGCCAACAATTCTATTGCATTTCAGATTGTACCTAAATAGCGAAGATGCTGTAAGTATTTTCTCATGCTGTGTAATTTCTGTCTAACCCGAATGAGAACAGGATTAGCCATGATTTCTTTACCAAAAATTTTTAAAAGTGAGATATACCCAAATAGTATAATTACTTTTATAATAGTGTACACACTAAGTGTTAAAAATTTTTTATACATGTTTTGAATGTAATGGTTTTGCCAAAGACGTGAGAGTAGGATGGTGATGCAATGGATGATCAAGGAAACTTCAATCTTGCCCGTACAATCCGTATATCCGATTGACAATCTCCTTATTACTGCTGAAATTTTACATGAAGATCCTTTAATTGTGAAATTTGAGAATGTATTAAGTGATGAAGAATGTCAGGCGCTTATTTATGCAGCTGCACCTCGGATGAAAAGATCGAAATTAGCGAATAAAGAAATCAGTCCAATTCGTACAAGCTCCGGGATTTTTTTTGAAGCAAATGAAAGCCCACTTATCATCGAAATAGAAAAACGCACATCAAGCTTGATGCATCTCCCTCTTTCGCATGCAGAAGGTCTCCAAGTCTTACACTATGCACCTAGCCAGGAATTTAAAGCCCATTATGATTTTTTCGGACACAACCACCCTTCTAGTCAGAATAATCGAATCAGTACCTTGATCATGTATCTGAATGATGTAGAGGAAGGCGGAGAGACCACATTTCCGAACTTGGAAATTTCCGTTAAGCCAGTAAAAGGTTCTGCTCTGTACTTTGAATATTTTTATAACGATCCAAAATTAAATGAACTGACCTTACATTGCGGTTTACCCGTAATCCGTGGTGAAAAATGGGTAGCCAATCAGTGGATGCGCAAACAACAATTTCGTTAGCAAGTTGCTAGGGAAGGGGAGTGTTTTGTGTGAAGAAGCTGAACCTGGCGAAGTACTCCTTTTACATTTGTAAATGCTTGGCAGACAAAGGTTTTTCAAGTATTTATAAGTGTAAACTCGACCCTGCTGAAAACTTAGGTGCTTAAAAGAGAAGTCGTGCATGATTTTGTGCACAATTTGGCAGAAGTGCATAGAGGTAGAAAACAAAGAGCCTCCCGCTTGTCCAAAATGGACGGGAGGTTCTTCTTTGTTATACTATCGGAAAGTGTTGAGTGCGCTAAAGCGCTAAAAAGATTAGCGGAAGATAGTATAAGTGCAACTAAGGCTCCGCCAAAAGCTTGGCGTAGCCAAGTTTTCTAATGATCAATTCTTGCAAAATTTTCTGTGGCAAATTCTAGATTCGAGCTGCTGCACATTAAGATATATTCAACGTCGAACATGATCCCGATGTGATTAAAGTCGCGGATCATATTGTCGACGTCGGGCCTCACGCCGGCAGCCGCGGCGGTACCATCGTGTATGAAGGAAGCTTCCAAGGCTTGGTGGAGTCAGGTACACTGACAGGCACTCATATGATGCGGCCGCTCCAGCTGAAGCAGGATTGTAGGGAGCCTGCCGGCAAGCTGTCTCTCAAGGATGCTACGCTGCATAATCTGCGGAACGTGAGTGTTGATATCCCAACCGGAGTGTTGACAGTCGTTACCGGTGTTGCCGGCTCAGGGAAGAGTACGCTGATTAACGATGTATTCCTCAGCCAGCATCCGGATGCTATCGTTATCGACCAATCGGCAGTAGGAGTGTCAACTCGCTCGAATCCCGCGACCTACACGGGCATCATGGAGGATGTGCGCAAAGCGTTCGCTTCTGCAAACAAGGTCAACCAAGGCTTGTTCAGCTTCCCGACACAGATCATCCATGCGGAGCACTCGATCACGGGAAGATACTTGAAATGAAGAATCAACACTTTCATCATGTAAGAGATTGGTAATGCCTTAGAATGACATGGAGAGCCAATAAAAATTAAATTTTCGTATGATAGGGCAGGGCTGCAAACTCACCTGGGCTTCGAATTTCCGCTTCAACCTAGTTGAAAAAGATTGTTTCGAAATATTGCGGTTTCATTCAAAAATCCGTACACCCGCGTTTTGTGAGCGTATAATCTGAGTCAGCAATGGAATTTTTAAGGATGAAGGGGGCTGCATTTCCACATGATGAAGCATAATTCAATTCTTAATCTTGATACGGATGAACGCATGGACGTTGGAACCTATTTGTTGGAACAAATCAATGACTACCTGACGTACATACGCGGGGTTCGTGTCTCTCCTGAACTCAGCGTGGATGCGGTTGCAGAACACGCGCGTAGATTATCTTTTGAGCATCCCGTCAGCGCTCGCGAGGCGATTAATCATATTCTGGAGGGATTAAAGCAATACCAGGTGCATACGCCACACCCGCGATACTTCGGCCTGTTTAATCCGCGGCCCAACTTCATGGGAATTATGGCGGACACGATTACTGCAGCATTCAATCCGCAGCTTGCAGCCTGGAGCCATGCGCCTATAGCGGTCGAAATGGAGAACTATGTATTGAAAGAAATTGCTTCAAAATTCGGATATTTAGCAGAGGCAGCTGACGGAACTTTTACAACGGGGGGAGCGGAAGCAAATCTGACGGCCGTACTGACCGCACTCGTTCACCGTTTTCCCTCTTATGCCAAAGAGGGGCTGAGGTCGCTCCCCACGCATCCCGTAATGTATGCCTCTGCTGAGAGCCACCATTCCTTGGTAAAAGCAGCGCGTACCTGTGGACTGGGTACGGATTCCCTTCGTATGATTAAGACGGACTCTGAAATGCAACTAGATGTTCATGCGCTTCATCATCAAATTCAAGTGGATCGCGCTGCTGGATACACGCCTTTTCTCATCTTTGCGACGGGTGGAACGACCGGCACCGGAGCGATTGATCCCATTAACGAAATGGCAAATCTGGCTGAACGTGAGCAACTGTGGCTGCATGTGGATGCTGCGTACGGTGGAGCCGCTGTGTTTATTCCAGAACTACGGGACCTACTTCGTGGCATTGAACGAGCTGACGCCATTACCTTCGACGCGCATAAGTGGATGTCTGTCCCGATGGGAGCCGGAATTTATATAACACGGCATAAGCACATCTTACATAAAACCTTCAGCATCACGGCAGATTATATGCCGAAAGAAGGGGCTGATCTGGATGTCATTGATCCGTTCACCCATTCCATTCAATGGTCACGAAGGTTTATCGGTTTGAAAGTATATTTATCACTTGTGACGGTTGGTTGGGAAGGCTATCGCAGCATCTTGCAGCACCAAACAGAGATGGGCAATCGGTTGCGCAGGGAGCTTGCTTGCTCCAACTGGAAGGTTATCAACGATACCGCATTGCCTGTCGTATGCTTTACGGATTCCAATGCTCAATCAACATTCAAATCGAATTTCGCATCATTTATTTGTCAAGAGATATTACGGTCAGGGCTGGCATGGATATCCGTATACGAAATAAACAAGGTTCCAGTGCTGCGGGCTTGTATTACGAACTACGATACGACAGAAGAAGATATTATGGTATTAATGCAATTGCTAAATGAAGCAAGAACAAAATATTTGGAAGAGATATCCGAACGGTCTGAGCAGAATCTATAGTTCTTCTGGAAGCACTCCTTTCAAGATTCGAAAATCTATCATTCCATTTTTATCGCGGAAGCCTAGTGTTATGTTGGAACATGATTAGATTTGAATACAAAAGAAGCAGGGCGCCAATTCCACCTATGGGTGAAATCTGGCGTCTTTTTAGGACGGTTGAGTTTATTAGGTTTCTAGTATTGTCTACGAACATTCCAAAAGGGAGAGCTTTCACTCTCCCGGTACGTCATGCCGTGTTCTATTTTTTAAAAATACTTGCTCCTTGCAGTATGCGATAGGTTTTAAAAATTTCTTTGGCGATTTGCACGTTCCCCACCACCGTACCCAAATCCATGTTGCTTAGATTGGGCATCAACTGAAGTAAAGAAGGTTTTCTCGGTCTATTTTTTCTCCTCGTTTTTTTCCATTCCTGATGCAAATGTTCCAATGAAGCTGGATCTCTTTTCAATTGTCGTCGGGAGACTTTGTTCTCTTTTAGCCATTGCATGAATTCAGGTGTGAACTGCTCCTGATTCGCGATGAGCGATTGTTTTCTCAAGGATGTTCCTCCTTTCCCTGTTTGATGCAAACGAGCAGAGGGAACCTCACTTCCTCCTTGACGCAGACGCTAGAAATACTGTATGCCTTTTAAACTAGGTTCGCTTGTACGGTCGCCCAATAAGAAGGAGGGGGTTCGCAATGAATAATGTGCGTATAGATAGCATCTCACCCAAAGGACAAAGTCCATCAGAAAATGAAGCCAGTACATGTGCACAAAACAGAATACATGGATGGGGTTGAGAGTAATTTATTGTAGATTCATCACTTCGATGAAATGGAGGATACCTTGTATGAGTTTTTTTGACAAGATGAAAAAGGGCGTTTCCGATGCCGGCTCAAAAGCGAAATCATTGGTCGAAGTCAATAAATTCCGATTGAATATTCAATCGTTAGAAGCAGAAATTCAAGACCGCTACAAAAGGATTGGTCAAGCGGTATACCAGTCAACTTCAGATGAAATTGGATCAGAACCAGAGTTAGATCAAAAGACAAACGTGAGCATTGTTCAGCTCTCCCAGGAAATTCGCTTCAGGCAACAGGAAATCACTGCATTGAACAAAAAAATCCTCGAGTTGAATCACCAAAAAAGCTGCAACAAGTGCGGTAGATTGAATCAATTGGAGGTCAAATATTGTTCGGAGTGTGGCCATGAGTTTACACAGGTGGTCACGATCGACATCGTAGCCGAACGAGCTGCTACGGAAAATGCCGATTTTACTTGCTCGAAATGTCAGGAGCCATTTGGTCAGAACGACCGATTTTGTGGAAAATGCGGAGCTTCACGCCAGTAGGAAAGCTCGTAAATTTCCCTGCCCGCCAGTGAATCTATTGGCGGGTTTTTTCCTGTCTCTAGGAACAATTTCCGGATATATCAATGAGGAAATATTCGAGTTGTCGATTTTCGAGAATGGAGATATTCAAGCCGAAAGAATCTTTTGTGAACAGTGGACGAGGGATGAATATGGACTCCAAGAGGAACGTCTTCATGATGACTACTTGAGAGAAGCGTTGGATATCCGAACGGAGGAACTGGGTGATTTCATAAGGATTATGAGTCCGGAAAAAGCCGTAGATAAGCTGTCGGAATACGTAGGAATGTCTATTTGGAGTGATTCGGAGTGGATACCGCACAACGAAAATCTCCGAAATCGATTTGGGAAATATGAATTTCATTTTATCAACGCCTGAGCTGTAGAGACACGGCTCCTTGCTTTAAATGGAGATTATGCAGAGTTAGATCCAGGGAGAAACGGCATCTCGGGACAAATCTTTAAATATCACAACGGTATGAGTTATCAAGAGGTGATTGCAAACTCATTTGAAGAGTTCTCCGATGAAATTTTGAAGAGGCTCCAAGCCAAGCAATTTTTGTATACGGGGTCCCGTCAACATTTTAACGAAAATATACGCTAAGAACTATTCGACCGAAAAAATGCCGGTATCCTGTACGCTAAGGACCCGGCTTATTATTTACTTGTTCAATTCCTCGATCTGCTGCTCGTATTCTTTTTCCTGCTTCTTTATTCTTCTTCATGTTCCTTTCTGATGTGTTCGATCCGTCCACAAAGACTTGAAGTTTAGCAGTGGTTCCTTCATTTGCTTTTGTAAGCTTGTCCTGGAACTCGGTTCGGAGATGTAGGGGTAGTACCAGTGCCGCTAATATAATCCGCAAATGTATTTGGCAAGTACAAAATGTACCGTTTGGCAATTAAAAATGTACACTTGCCAACCAGGGTATCATTGATTCATCAGTGAAGCTTTATGGCGAAAACTATCACGATTGAAAACAATCAAATCTCTGGCAACTGATCATAGAAGAACTGTATTTCAAAGCGGTTGGCCTCTTTGCCATCAAGGTCAGATAAGGTTGCCAGTCCATAGATCTCTTTGTCTCTCCATATAGTCTAGGATGGTTTACGATCACGTCATTCTCCTCGTTTAGAAGCGAGATTGTATCGAATGAGATCTTCGCTAGTACTGCTTGTCCTGCAAAGCGTGGTGAAGTAGAATATTGTTTTTGGTCAATACGGACGATTCCGTATTTATCAGCTTTGACCTGCTCGAACCGTACACATTCATACGATTTGCCAGGCAGTTGGAGGAGACGCTCCTTGTCTTCCAGATAGAGTTCGGCAATCAAGGTATCCTTTTCATAATGGCAACGGTTCCGATCCTCCAAGCTCCAATTCAAGGTCTTCATAATGGATTTCCGGCAATAGATGGTTATTACCTTCTTCACCGCAGGTGACAGGTTATCGAAACGGATTGTATGCGGCACGCCTTCAAGAAAGGTGAACATGTTCGTCAGTCCCTGTAGAAAGCATTCCCGGTTTTGGGAAGGGAAGACTTGAAACAGGAATGAATTGCTGTAAGGGAATGAGAGAACGAGGAAGGGCAAGATAATCTCTTTTCCCCGATGCTTAAATGGAGCTTCTCCGAAATCCACCTGAGCTGTTCCGGCCTTCGCCTCTAATGGTAGGGCAGTGTCATTGCTCTCGTCCAATAAGACAGTTTTCCTTTTCGCCACATAGGCACGAACTGTACGGTCAGAACCCTGGAATCCATGTTCTGAAACGAGAAGAGTATAGATTCGCTTTGCGGTTCTTCTGAATTTCTTTTTCTTTCCCAAATCTTCAAGTAGCCATTGATCAACGATTGATTTAACCGGATCCATTACTTTAGCTCGCCTTGTTTGTACAGTTTTTTTAATTTATGCAGCCCCTACAGGTCTGCAAAAATTAACTGCCATAACCTACATTTTTAGTCTGCCATAAACACCGCAAACGTATGTAATAACTGGAAATACCATTATTCTTTTCGGGTGTACTATTTTAGAGATTTTGCAATTTTAATCATTTCTTCTTTAGACAGTCTAGAACTTACCATTTCAACATAAGTGCCTTTGTGAATCCAACGTAAATACCCACCACTAATATCTTTCACACCATTTCTGGTACCAACCCAAGCTTCGAAATGTCCTTCACAGTTATTTATTTGAACAAGTTCAGTATTGTCATGGCTCTTTTGGGATGAATCTAGTTCCTTAAATAAAGCTTTTTTTTGATTTAGAGACATCATTAAGTATTGATCATTTTTGTCCAAAAAATTTAAACTAAAATATTCTTGTTTTTCATTTGTCCGAGGACCAGCTTTTATTTCTAATACCCAATCTTTAGGGATTTTGGTTGGTACAAGTAATTTGAAATCAATTTCTTTTTGCAGTGCTTCAATGGTAATTGTGTTATGTGGACCATACTGGATGGTTTCTGCATGTATCACTGTTGCAATTGAGCTTAAAAAGATACATTGACTTAGAAAAAAAACCGAAATGATCCTCATGAATTCACCCCTAGTTGTAAAGTAATAGTAGTTTTACTAAGGCACGGGAATTTTATTTTTACTATTATTAAAGGTTGGAGATCTTGATCAGGTCAATATTGATTTGTATGAAGAAGGTTATATATCACTGCATCTTTTTCAACAGGGAATTCATAGCGGTCAAAGTGCTGGTACAATATGAAAATTGTATGATACCCATGGAGACATAGTGTGGAGTAAAACTATTGGTGAAGTTAACACCATGACTATTTACAATCTAGGGTATCATGAGGCAGGGTCGTATTCATTAATATGGCAATCAAGGACGAACAACGATACTGAAGGAGTATCCACATCTAAAACTGGCAGTTTTTTGAATCAAGAGGAAAAGTGGATAGAAGAGACCCAGGATTACTACCGAAATATTCTGATGCAAGCCGACTATATCAATAGTGTCTATCAAACACCTTACCAGGGAGTTTGGCAGCCTGGAGAGAAAGACAAATTCTTGCTATCCAATTCAGACGGTATCTTGTTAGTTTACGATGAAGAAAACGAAGGCACCCCGAAATTTTTAAGTAAGCTCGCCGCAAAAAAAAGCGGATATTGACGATTATCGGTTAATTCGAATAAACGCATATGACTTACAGACCATTGCAGAGGAACAGCAGCAAGAATTGTACAATGACTATTTATAAACAAAGAAAACTTTCAAGGCACAAGCCACTTCATGTAAGTGTGCTTTTCATCTGTCTAGATTTAAAGGGATTAGAAGGAGAATGGACAAGCGTATGGGCAAAGAGAAGTAACTGAATAATTGTAGAATACGTACATTAAACTTATTCTTTACAATATAATTCGCGTTTTCTAGTAAGAACAAGTGACGAGAGGTAGCACTGAGATAAAACAAATGCGCATACACATTTAAGAATCTATGACTTCAACCTACAAATGCCAAGGAGTGGAAGAACGTGGATCATGTTTGACAAATAGCACAAAGTCTGACTAGGGCAGTACCAGCGAAGCTGATACCACCCACAAAGTAAATCACAACCAAATATCAAGGTGAAAGTTTATACCTGCCAGCGTATACGATTTGTACATTAACGTTGATCGTTCGTAAGGAATCTTTGTTTAGTACAGTCCCAGATGCAATCCGCTTCCATTCATATGGGTTCCTGCGAAAAAGAGATTCCCCTAGATTATAAATATCTATTTTCTTTTCAAACGCGGTTTGATAGGTCTGCCTAATTTGATGTTCAATTTCTTTTTGAGCCAGTTGCGTGAGTTCTTGCTCCGTAATGTCTGCATGTAGCTCGTTTACTCCGGCCTTCACCTTAACGGAAATATCGAAATATGCTTTGTCATATTTAACCCTTGGTTTGACGTCATATTCGGGTTTTTCTGCAACGAGAACTGCAACAAGCTTGTTATCGGAAAACAAGTCAATGGACATCCTGATTGTGTGTTTATTCAGCCATGGCAATCCTTTTATTTCTTTGAGGCTCATGCGTGTGTAATAGTTGTCCGTATCGTATATTTGTATGCCAGAATATCTAAGCAGCTCATGCGGTTTTTGATTTTCCTTCCATTGATCCTTTCGAATAGATAATTCTGGTATATAGCTTGTCCTCGCCTTTTCGTTTGAATCCATTACAAATTTTTGCAGGCGGATCGGAGCGAGGATAGAACGCTGCCGATAATTCTGTTCGGGGTTATGTAGAATCGATCCTATTGGCGATAATCTGAAAAATGGAGTCGCAATTAAGACCTCGTCAAGGGGATCGCTCGTACTGAACACCCAAGCTAAGTACCTTATCTCACGATATCGGTTGATCAGTTCCAACACTTCTCCGACTTTTCGTTCCTTCAATAACCTTTCGCTAAACAAGATTGCAGAGATTTGTCCCCAGTTTAACCTTTGTTGCGAAGTGCTGTATAAATCATTCGCTGCTTCTGTAAATGAGATACCTTTTCCTCTACCGATCCAGACCGGAGGCTGTTGCGCTTTCTGTTGTCCTTCCAGTTTTGCCACTGTCGAGAAATCGAGCAACTGCGCATAAATGATGTATTGACCTTCCGCATAGTCAATTCCAACAGCCGTTGCATAATTCATGTTTTGCACTTCGTATTTGCTCCAACATCCGGCGAGAAAGAAGGGAAGCAGAAGAACTGCGGTAATTTTGTATGCGTTCATTTCTGCTTATCCCCTTGGCTTGTAGAATCTTGTGTATTTAGCATGTCTGGCCGAGTTTTCCGCCATCTCCATGGTAATCGGAACAAGGCATTGGCGAAGTCTTCATATAGAGGCGAAACCGGTGCCAGGTAAGGCAAACCGCATGAACGCAAAGAGGCTAAATGAGTTGTCACGATAAACAAAGAAAGTAAAAAACCATAGAACCCCAAGATGGCAGACAAAGCGAACATGAAGAAGCGCAAAATGCTCATTGTCCCAGCCAGTGACAGGTTGGATAAAGTCGAACCGAACACTTGCGTAAGTGCTCCTATGACAACAATGCTAGGGGATAAAAATCCTGCGCGTATGGCCGCATCCCCTAAGATGAGCCCTCCCACTACCGTAACTGTAGATCCTACCGCTGAAGGCAACCGAATACCGGCCTCCCGCAATATTTCCAAAAAGATGAGCGCGAGAAACATTTCCTCTGCCACGCCAAGAGGAATGCCTAATCGGTTGATGCCAATTGTTGCAAGAAGGTAATAGGGCAACTGATCCTGATGAAACGAAAGAATGGCAACCCAAAAACCGGGCAGCATGAGTGATACGGACAATCCGAGCAAACGAAGCGATTGTCCAAACGTAGCCGATAAAGCAGTAAAGTGGATGTCCTCTGGCGTTTTCAGGAGCAGGTACAAATTTGCTGGTGCGATCAATGCAGCCGGTGTACCATCCACAATCAGCGCTACACGTCCATTCATCATGCAGTTAACGGTAAAGTCTGGTCTTCCCGTATAGCCCATCAACGGAAACAAAGCTTTGGTCGGTTCCATAAACTCTTCCAGTTGAGTGGCGCTGAATGCTCCGTCAATGTGAAGGCGATCCAATTTAGTCTTGATATCTTGGACGATTTTCGGATCAACAATGTCTTGCATATAGAGAATTGCAATGGTTGTTTTTGTCCGGACACCTACTGTTTTCGTTTCGTATACCATGCTTGTTGACTTGATTCGTTTCCGAATTAACGCAACATTGACACCGAGTTCCTCAACAAAACCGTCTTTCGGCCCGCGAATAGAGACTTCGATATTGGATTCTTCGGGCTGGCGTGCCGGTTTTTTTGATATGTCGAGGGAGAACAAAGCGGTTAGTGTCGGAATAAACAAAAGCAGTTTTCCCTCAAAAATGTCCGTTTCGGATTTTTGCTCCCACTCCTCGAAAGAAATGATCTCAAGCTGTAATTGACACGACTCAAGAACTTCCTGATTCTTTTGAAAACCGTGATTTTCGTAAAACCGAGTCAAGTGAGGAAGCACCACATCCTGAATGAGTTGTTGGTTGTCACATAACCCATCGCAATACAGTAAAACGATCCTTGATTGTTCGTCGCCAGCTACTAATTTATAAACATGATGCTTAACATCACGACACATCTGGAAACGTTGAAGAAGTGTTTGTTCATTAAGCGGTTGTGTATCAGGCGCCCCTTGTTGTGTCGACGATTTTGTTTCTCTTATCCATTTATTCTTGAAAAGATTTATCATCTTCACCTGCTCCTTTTACCCCATGTTGAAATAAATATTCGCGCGACGTATACGAGCATGACCCCAAGGGTAAAGACACAAAACGAAGGGAAGTAATATTGGCTGAGCAGATCTTGAAAAAGCATATCGCTGATTGGCAATAATGTAACAACAAACATGAGTAAAGCGCCCAGAATCATAGGCAACCACTTATACTTTTGCAATTTCCACAATTCGCTTAAGAGAAACAGCGAAAGCGAAACTCGAATGTACATACCGGATAACCATTGGTAAATCGAGAAAAAATCAACATGCTCCACATACTCGCCCAGTCGAACCATTCTCCATTGTTCGTAAGCGGGGTATCGTTGGTGTGCCGCTTCATCAGGGCCGTACATGGCAATTGAGCCCATCAAAGGGCCGAGTGTTAGCCCAGATAATATGATGCAAATAAGCATTAAGCTTTTGAAGCTCGGCCTCTTTGTTAACTTGTGCTGAAACAAGATCAGCACCATCAACTCCAACAATCCCCCAGCTGCGTAGGGAATACCTTTCCAAAGTGGAGGTGTCCCATTTTCGAGTAACGGAAAAAGCATGGTGTAGTCTTTAAACTGAAAGTTTGCAGCCATGACTAGGTCACCTAGAATAACAACAAAAGGTAACAATATCCCGCTTAAAATCGCAATGGTGCGAATCCCTTGAAATGCCGCGAAGATACATCCGACAAGCGTTGTTCCTGCGAGAACAAGCAATGGAGATTGAGGCATATAAGTTGCAATTGTCCATGTTATAGTGTCCTTAAAGGAAATGAGCCCCATAAACCATACAAGTACACTGTATAGGACAATCAAGGTTGCCGAGAGAAATCTTCCGAAATGTTGCTTTAACCAATCCCTAACATGCATTCCGTTCATGTTATTTAGAATATAGCTTAAAATGCCAACCCAAATTGGCGAAGCGATTAACACAAGAAGTACTACAAACCAGGAATCTCGCCCTGATGCACCGAGCAGTAACGGTATGATGATGACGTGGTTCAGTAAACCGACAGAAAGTATTATGATCATGTATGACTGTAAAACTGAAATTTTCGGCATCAACTCACCTTACCCTGTAAAACACTAAATGGAAGCAGTACCTTTACTTTTCCCATCTTCATCATCTTTATCCAAAATTTCTCACTTCAGAACTTCCTTTCGAGAAAGTTCCGTCTTTGATTCGGGAACATAGAACTTCACAGCAATCACTCCCATATTGTCTAATTAAGTATGTACTCGGAGAGGATCAAGTGAAGCGAAATTGGGAACTGGAAGAGTTAATGCAGCAAATCGGCAATAAGTCAGGGGAGACTCGGTTGCGCGATTCCCCTTCCATAAATTCGAAGTGCCCAAAGAAGTCATTCAATACTACTGGCGATTTCGGGAGATGAAAGTTGTACCGCCTACGCCTGATCGCATTGAGCGACTTATCAGAACCGCAATCCGTACAATTGAGGAACAATTTTTCCAGGACACACTGGAAAAGTTGCCTACGGCATCTTTGTCCAAGTTGGATTCACTCGTAGATCGTATTGCATTTCTGAATGAACACCAGGACGGCCCAAGCAGCGACAAGGTACTTCTTTCATTTCATGAGCTAAAGGCGGATCCGGGTAAACCAGGTGTCATTATTCGGGCTTCCTATGGGAGTCACTACCGCCGTTTGGTTCCCGAAATATTAGGAATCCTGGAATTCCGATCAAACAATGAAGTGCATCGGCCAGTGATTCGTGCATTGGAGCTGGTAAAGAAATTTTAAGATACTGGCTATCATTATTTGCCAATGTCTGAAGAAATCCCGATAGATGGTATAATCCTGACTGTTAATAAAGAAATCATTGTAGAGAAGGACGAGAAAGGCCAAGAGCGAATTAATCGGATGAATTATGAGATAAGCGTCCTGCAAGCTTTACGGGAAAAGCTTCGTTGCACGGAAATATGGGTTGCCGGAGCGAACCGGTACCGGAACCCGGATCATGACCTGCCAACAGACTTCGAAGAACGGCGGGAAGAAAATTATAAGGCTCTAAAGCAACCGCTGATCGGAAGCATTCATTGCAACATTGAAGCAGGCCATGAAAGATGGATTAGAAAAGCTTGATGCCGGACTCCAGAAAAACCTAATGTCAGGATCACAGAGAAGGGTAACGGTTGGATCAGAGCCGATCAGCCTATCGCCGATAAAATCAGAAATACTTCGGCGCTGGCCTTTGACGAGCCTCTTGGACATTTTCAAAGAGACCGATCTCCGCGTGGGATTTACAGAAAAATTGCTGTACGCGAAGCGTTAGGCCGGGACATTCTTCAAAAGCGACTCATCCTATCACTTTATGGCCTTGGGACAATACCGGCTTGAAACGTGTGAGTGCCGGTGAGCATGGAGAGAGTTACAAGGACTTGCTGTACGTTCGTAGGAAATTCATTCACAAGGACAATCTTCGAAATGCGATATCCGAAGTGGTGAATGCGATTTTTCGCGTTCGGA
This sequence comes from Brevibacillus sp. AY1, assembly GCF_029870785.1. Taxonomy (NCBI): domain Bacteria; kingdom Bacillati; phylum Bacillota; class Bacilli; order Caryophanales; family Paenibacillaceae; genus Brevibacillus; species Brevibacillus sp. AY1. The sequence continues at coordinate 5,642 of NZ_JAFLPN010000035.1, read as the reverse complement.
TGCAAGAGATTTGGGGCAATACCACGTCATCCTGTGCATTCTGGTATGACTTTTTGGCCAGGCACATGCTATCCGACTGTGGCGTAGAGCAAGTATATGAGGACTTCTGCAACAACTGGGAGTGATTCGTTTCTGGACAACTTAAATGCTGTTTGCATAAATTTGGAAAGGCGGATGCCTGCCTGTTACCAACATTCAGTACAAGCATTAAAAACTGGACTACCTCTGCCCCAAGACAACCAAATCGATGTAAAAATTGCATCTGGGGCAACTGGGATGGGTTGAAACAATTTTGTTCGAAACCTGTCTGCATTTTTACTTGATCATGTTCGGTTATCTGCAAAGAATTCTTGCCCAGTGACTGGCATTTTTTCCGAGGACGCATATAATGACGTGATCTAACTTTGAGGAGTGATGAATCATGTCCGTTGCGGCTCAAACAAGTACAAAGAGTTTACCTCCCTTTTCCATATGGGGAGTTCATGCATCTGTCGCCGGAAGACCGGTTGTGTGGGGCAAACTAGTGATGCGTGTTTTGCAGGACCAGCAAATTCAAGGCACCATCCAATTTCGCGGAACGCCGATTCCGATTGAAGGAAGTTGGAATGAAAGCACGCAGCAGATCATGTTTCATTCCCCCTACGCCGCCTACTCCGGCCAATTAACCATCTATGACGATGTCAAGATTCAACTTCGGCATTTGGTTCTCACCGGACGTCTGCGGATGCTACCCCCCTCTTTACAAGCGGGCGAATATGGTACCTGGGTAGCGACAACTGATATAAGCTTGGCGGGGTATAGCGGCTATATCCCACCGCAACCGCCTTCAACTTCGCTGCCGCCGGTCGGCGTATTTGTAACGTCGAATATACTGTATGGAAACTCGCGTATATAAAACAGGCACATATCGGATGAAAAATGATCGGTAAGCGGATAACGGAAAGGGGTGGCATATCAGTGGACGAAAATCAAATTCATCATGCAATCGAACAAGCCTATCAATTGATTGTTGAAGCACACCGCAACATGAATGACATTTGGCGCACTCACGTACTGTTTACGTGGCAATGGTGGTTTGGAGTAGGTTTATCGATATGCCCCTGGCTATTTTGGATCGGATTTCGGGATAAGAGAGCTACGGGACAGTTTCTCCTATCCGGGATTTATACCACCCCGTTCACTGGAAACATACCTATTCTTTTCCTATCTATGTTGGGCTGTATTTGCTGGCTTCAAACATTGCCAAGAAGGGCATAGATTGCGGTAAGTCTTTTCAGGAAGACTCTAACCCCTGACAATAGCCAATCACCAAATTTTACCATCATTAATATTCTGACGGGTTGACATATTACATAAGGATGCCATTTCAGGAGGTGATCAACATGACGGTAGCTTCTCAAGTGAAAACAGCTGTAGCTTCATTAAAAAGCGCGCAGGCCAGCTTTGAACAGTTTGCGTTAAATACACAAAACCAGCAGGCCAAAACCACGTTCACAAATGCAGCGCAACAGACACAAAACATCATTGACCAGGTCACTCCACGGATACAACAAATTGAACAGGAAGAACCGCAGTATAAAGGGTTCTAAAAAAGGCCATGCCGATCTTTTCTCGGCATGGCTGCCACCTTTATCTTTATTCCCTCGTAGACGACAGGATTGGGAGGCTGATTTTCTTGGCATGGATAGCAGGATTATGGCTAGTAAATACGGCACTATTGATCATCATTGCGGTTCGGGAGGTGCGCCGCCCCGCCAAAGCGTTGACTTGGATATCAGTCGGACTAGTATTACCGATTATCGGATTCGTTTGTTACCTGTTCGTCACGAATCCTGTGAAAATGCGGAGGGACAAGCTCGTTTCTTCGCACAATAGCCCGATATCATTACCCCCAGAATATGGTCACTCCGCATTTGTTATCGCTCGGGCTTTGCAACCTTTGTCTGTCAGTGGCCTTCGTACCGGTTACGTCCAAATCCTCACGAACGGGATGGAAACCTACGGAAAACTCCTTCAATCAATTCAGGCCGCACAAAAGTCAATCGATCTGGAATATTACATATACCGGAATGACCATATCGGTAAACGTATCACAGATGTGCTGATTGAACGGGCTCTATTCGGTGTAAACATTCGTTTTATTAGGGATGGCTGGGGAAGCCGGTCGTTTCCCAAACATGTGATTCGCCGGATGATAGAAGCAGGCATTGAATGCAGGACCATCTTTCCCTTGCGATTCCCCTGGGTATTATCCAACTTGTCATACCGGGATCATTGCAAGATCGTCATCGTCGACGGTAAGGAAGTCTTCATGGGAGGAATCAACGTTGGGGACGAGTATACCGGAATGAAGCCGGATGTCGGTTTTTGGCGCGACACTCATATGCGGTTAACCGGCGAAACAGCGGATGATGTGAAAGCCGTTTTTGAGGCTCACTGGAAAATGGCGTCACCGGACATGCTCCATTCAACGAGAAAGGCAAAATTTATCCCTGAATCGGCCCAACTTTCAGACGATAAAGCCATTCATCCATTTCTATCCGGCAAAACAGAACGATCCGGATACGGATGGGAATGGGGATCGGAGCTGGGAACGATGGAAGGCACCCTCATGGGAAAAGCTTCCCCGTCCAAGGATTCGCATAACGTCTATATACAGATATTCGAAGGCAATCCCGGGCTGCCTACTCCGATCATTCGGGAAATGCATTTCATCTGCCTGACTCAGGCGACCCGAACCATCGACGTGACCAACCCTTATTTTATACCCGATGCGGATATCATGATGGCCATCAAAACAGCCGCGGCGCGTGGCGTTCGAGTGCGATTACTGGTGCCGCGCCAAGTGATTCCTAAAGTTGCAGGAGCTGCAAGCCGTACGTATTATGGCGAACTCGTGGAAGCAGGGATCAATGTGTTTCAGTACAACAAAGGGGTATTGCACGCCAAAGTCATGATTATCGATGGCGAGATTGCCGAAGTGGGTTCTTCCAACTACGATCTCCGTAGTTACCGTTTAAACTACGAAGTGTGTGCAGTGATGTATCATTCTGATGTGGCCCGGGAGCTTACGGAACAATTCGAACGGGATCTCGCCGAGGCTACTCCATATCGTTTGGAAGATCATATGCATCGTACTTCTTCCGAGCGCATGCTTGATCAAGCAGCGCGTTTGTTATCTCCTTTGTTATAAATCTCAAAAATTACATGGAATTGAATCGAAGTCCAATTTACACATGTATATGGCGAAAGGGGAGAAGGCTTCCAACGAATACAAGTAATATCGGATTTGGGCTAGAAAAAAAGGAGCTGCATCATAGATGATCATGATGAAACGATTGAAGTTGAAGGTCATCAGGTTATAAATATCGAGGTCGCCCTGCCCAAAACAACACTTCTGGCCATCACAACCGATCACGGATATATCATGTGCGGAGCGCTTGATGTTCGTTTGTTAAATGCGAAATTAAACGATCGCCGCATTGTGGCAGGACGTGCAACCGGGGTACGAACAATAGAGCATTTGCTGGATGCCCCACTCGATATGGTGACCACAGAGGCGGAATTACGCGGAATTTGCCCTGGGATGAAAGGAGCAGATGCGCTTTTAAAGATGGTAAACGAGGTTAGTTAATTTTAAGTCCACACTTAAGGAAAGTAGGGGAATTTTTTGTTAACGGGTCTGCATATTGTCTTCCTTGGAGGCGATGCCCGGCATCTTGAAATCATTCGGTCATTTACTGACCTGGATGCAAATGTTGCGGTAATCGGTTATGAAGATTTGCACGAACAACTTCATGAAGTTCAGCATTCCAAGCTTACGAGGGAGGTGCTTCGCAATGCTGACGTATTGATATTACCGGTTGTCGGTACAGACGACCATGGCAGAGTAGAGTCTTCATTTTCATCTGAAACGTTATTGCTGAACAAGGAATATATGTCTTGCTTGCCGAAACACGCAAAAGTCTGTACTGGCATAGCCAAGTCTTACTTGAGGAACCTTTGCGCGGAACTAGAGATCGATCTGATAGAATTATTTAGCAGGGACGATGTTGCCATATACAATTCCATTCCCACTGCGGAAGGCGCCTTATTGATGGCCATTCAACATTCGGACATTACCATACATGGTTCGCGTTGTATGGTGCTGGGTTTGGGGAGAATCGGTCTTACGTTAGCCGGAATGCTTCAGCGCCTGGGTGCACACGTCAAAGCGGGGGTGCAGAAACCGGAGCAGTTTGCACGTGCATGGGAGATGGGGATTGAGCCGTTTTATACGAAAGATTTGTACGATGAAGGCGTAAATGTGGATATATTTTTAACACGGTTCCGGAGCAAATCCTTACTTCTCGTGTGTTGACCCGTATTCCGCATCACGCTATTATTATTGATTTGGCTTCCAAACCAGGTGGAACCGATTTTCGTTTTGCCGAAAAACGTGGAATCAAGGCCTTATTGGCACCAAGTTTACCGGGATTGGTCGCGCCAAGAACGGCTGGACGAATATTGGCGAGAACGTTATGTCAATTGATCCAGGACGAACGGAGTCAAAATCGAGAGCAAATGGATATACTTGCTTTTTCTTCCGGGTTATGAGATCGCGAACGCTGTAAAACGAATTATTTAGAGAGGCGTCATTACTTGTTTGTACTTGATCAGAGAGGCCAACACTTTGCCGGTCTTCGTCTATTTCCGTACAAATCGGATAATGAAGCGCGTGGTGGAACGGCTCTTTCGTAGATCAGAAGTCGGTTTCCAAGGCTAGCGAACATCGGGCTATAAGCTTCGATTAGAAGTGCCCCGGAAGTCATTCCTGCCATGATCGACCGAGCTATCCAATCAGGCATGAGTGCCTCTTACGTGCTTATGGACAGTTGGTTTACGCACGCTCCCTTAATCCAAGCGATTCGTACGCGTGGTTTGGACGTAATCGGAATGGTGAAGGCAGACAATAAACGCTACCTTGTCGGTCAGCGTCGCCTATCGTTACAGGAACTTTATCATACGGCAACACCTGTACGAAGAAAAAAGAAAGGTATACTGCGTTCCATTCACACAGAATTGTCTCCGGGTATTCCTGTCATCATGATGTTCGTGCGCCACCGCTCAAACAAAAAGGAATGGCTCGCTATATTGAGTACGGATTGCTCACTAACGGAAGAAGAGATTATCAAAATCTACAGTATCCGCTGGGATATTGAGGTTTTCTTTAAGTGTGCCAAATCACTATTGCGGTTACAAAAAGAGTTCCAGGGCAGATCATATGATCTGCTGATTAGTCATACCACGATTGTCTTCTCCCGTTACATTCTACTAGCATGGCAGCATAGGCAAAGTACCGATCAACGTACACTGGGTGGGTTATTCCATCTGCTCTGCGATGAAGTGAGTCAACTGGATTGGGCGGTTGCTTTGAAGCAGCTCATTGACCTCATCGAGGACATAGTTCAAAAGGTAAACCAAAAGATCACAAAACTGATTCAAGCACAACTCCAACAATGGATTTCGAGTTTACCCAGTTATATCAAAGGTTACTTGCCTATTTTGAGCTGCGAAAGTTGAGTTACTAATTGAATCAATTTCATAAATTAGAGCCCTACGGGCTCAAGGTTTTTTGAGCATAGAAAAAGGAGTACCTCCCC
>NZ_JAFLPN010000034.1:0-41052 GCF_029870785.1 Brevibacillus sp. AY1 | reverse complement strand
CAGGAACTACCTGACCTTTCCAGTGTAAAGGATTTTTTTATGCTCGTGAACGCTTGAATACAGAAGATTATGGTTATTTTTAATGATGTGAAAAGATTTATGCAACGCTAGTGTACTTAAATACAATTAATTACACAAATAATGTACTTTTTCTGCTTTAAGTTCCAATTTATGTCGAGTTTATGTACATCAAGACTGATTCTGTCGCACCACGAAAGATCCGTGACGGACAGAATTCAGTCTGATGTGTTGATCTATCAAATTCTGCTATTTAACTAGGTATTTCGACTTACCCCCACTACTGATTGGCAGTTGTGTCTCACTCTTGTCATCCTTCAGAACACCCAATGTAAGGGTACGGCCAGGTCTTAATCCCAGATCACTCAACGGAATGGCTGCCTCGATCCATTCATCACTTTCCACCCATGCATTGGAACGCTTTAAATTGGATTTCTCGTTCCAGGACCAGTTCGATCCCTTGCCGGTGTACTCATAAAGGATGCCGAATTCGAGAAGATGCTCAGCTCCCCCGGCGTTCAGATTGGATGCCTTGTAGCCGCTCTCTTTTCGATTGTCCGTATTCAGATAGAACTGCGTCTTCGTTTTCAGTCCACTGCCCTCTACCAATACGTACAAATACTCGGAGTCATTGTGGACCTTGAGAACGCGAGGGGTCGATTCGCCAGTACTCAAGGCAGCTACTTGACTCCAGTCGTTCCTGGAACCATCCACGCTGATGACAGTCTTTCCTGCAGTAGTTGGAGGCAGATTGGTAGTGCGGCTAACCAAGATCGGGCTGCTTCCCTCAGGGAGCTTATCTGCAGCTGAGTCTTTCCACACATAGCCGATCGACACCGAATCAGCTTCACGCAAACCGATATCTTCCAAAAGGATAGAGATTTCTACGACGGTTGACGTGGCCATGAACCTCCCTCTTTTGTATGAACGTATCTCCGTCCAACCCCAATCGGTTCCGCCCTTCCCGCTGTACTTGTACAGAACGCCATTTTCCACCAGGTAATCGGCTCCCATGCCACTCCAGAATGGTGCCTCAAATCCCGTATCTGCATGGTGATCGGTATTCAAGTAGAGCTGGCCTTTATCGCTAAGCAGACTGCCTGTTACCAGTACGTTCAGCTGCTGGTCAGCCATCACGGATTTAATAGAACGAACGCGGGACTTACCCGAACTCAGCTCGGGAAGATCCGTCCAATCCGAGAAGTTTCCATCGATGACAAAACGCTCTGGCTCGGATGGCTTCGTATCCAAGAGAGGAGGCGGGGGCGTGAGATCAACAAGTACCGGCTGCTGTTCTGAAAGGGGACTCGCCTTTCCATTAAACTCCGTCACTCCAATATCGATCGTCGAGCCTTGAATGCGGGCGAAACCGTAAAAATCATGCTCGCTTTTCGTCGAATAGGCTTCCGTACCTCGGTCAATAGCTGGCGAGCTGCTTACGAGACGAATGTCCTCCCCGAAATCGACAAACTTGGGATCGGCAAAAATCGAATGGGTATCATGTCCGGTTGCCTGCTTAAATTGATCCCAGGTCTTGTACGACTTGCCTTCCCAACGCCAGGACCTTCCATCTGCTCCGTCCGGACGATAGTACAGATTGTAATCAATCACATTGCCATATCCGCTGGAATTCGATTTATAGACCATCGCTTTGCCTGGCAATCCGTATATCAGATTATTCACGATGACATTGTTCCTGTTGTTCTCCTGAAACGTGATTTCGCCATACCCTTGCTGCAGCTGATCATTTTCGACCAGGGTATTGTTGGCAAACAGATTCGCTTCGGCACCGCCATTGGTAGCCTTAGAACCGCCCATAATGATTCCGGCGCCATCATTATGATGGATGTAATTGTTCCTCACGGTGATGTTGCTCGTTGTTTTCCCTTGAATTTCACTAGCAATCTCGATCCCAAAATCACTTTTGTACACATGATTGCGCTCGATAATGACATTGGTCGCCCCGTCTGCATAGATGCCACCAGCACTGTTGGAGCCGCTGCCATAAGCCGGATTGACTGAGGAATCGATGTTGTACACCGTATTCCCCGAAACCACACCATTCCTTGCTTGGTCCGTACAAGGGCGAGAACAGGCTCCGTAAAAACCAGCGATATCAATCCCAATGTTGTTATTATCGTGGACCACGTTCTGGTCGACCGTGAAGCCGTCGATGTTCCCACTTAACGTCAGTGATTCGCTGGAGCCGAGAATCAGATGATGCACACGATTCCCGCTGACACGGACCTGTTTTAGCGGTCTGATCGCATTTCCATAGATATGGATGCCATGCGCATTGCCGTCCTCGGAGCGATTTTCGATGTGGTGCACATCGTTGTTTAAGATATGGATGTTGGAGCCCCCATCTTGAACTCTTATGCCTGCTGGATATTGCGAGCTGCTTGAGGAAAAGAGATTGCGAACCTCAAACCCGTCAAATACGATGTAATTCGCGCTCAAGATTTGTACAAGCGCACTCTCGCCACTTTCGATATCGAGATTGGAACCATCGATGACTGGCCGTTCGCCGGGATATGCTTGGAAGATCATATACCCTCGGGATTCGGAACCGGATGAACGGATGGTCACGAATTCCTCGTATACGCCTTTTCTTACCAGCGCGGTTTCGCCCGCTACGAGCGTATCCGCCGCCTTCTGAATCGTACGCCAAGGAGAATCCAGTGTACCTGGATTGCTGTCGTCGCCATCACTCGCCACATAGTACACTTTTCCCGATGCATGATAGCTGGGGGATGCGTAGATCGGAGAGTAAGACACTGCAATCATGAGGGTCATCAACAGGAGAAAACTCATCTTCATGGCACGAATGATGAGCTGATGCTTCTGTCTTCGCTTCTCCATGCTTGGTGCCTCCTGACTTGCCCGTTTTTATTCCCATATATTAACATGACATAACCTACGAAGCTACATGAGATGTTTTCAAGGAGCCAAGTGCAAAAAGACCTAATTTAAAGGGACTTAATGACGATAAATGTCGTAATTTATCCGGTCGCTGTTACTATCCTATCACTCGGTTCTGAATAAATTCTAAATATAGACTTTACCGAGTATAGCCATTCACTTTTTTAATAATTTTTCAATGCATTCAGCATTTTTTCCTTTTGAACTGGTTTCACTATAAAATCAGATGCCCCTCCCTTGATCACATGCAGTATAAGTTTGCGTTGCGCCATTGCGGAACACATGATCACTCGCGCATCGGGATCAAATTGCTTGATTTCAAGGAGAGCTCTAATCCCATCCAGGTTGGGCATGTTAATATCCATCGTGATTGATACTCCTCTCCTCCAAGCTATGCTATCTAGCAATCATAGTGTTTCGTTCTCACAAGATTCTCACAAAATGGCATTTCCCTCCAAAAAAAAGACAGAGAGAATCATCTCCCTGTCTCACACAGCATTCATTTTTTTACAAATGGGATCACTACACGTTTAATTTCCAGCGGGGGTCGGCTGCCCACTCACGGCGATAATCGGATTCGAATTTAGCGTAATGCTCCATCACTTTCTCTGTTACTCCACTGCGAATATAGACCTGCAGCAGCAGCAAATTCATCTCTTCAGAGAGCGGGTAAATCGACAAGTACTGATCAAGCCTTAGTTTGGGGGTTTTATTCGCAAGGGAAAACCTGATAACATAGCCTGATCGAGGACAACATAAACCAATAGAGGTCGCGTCGGCGACTGTTCTGTCCACGGGAAGTGAGGAGGAAAGAGAAATGCATACGGAGTCAGGATCAGCTTCTCCCCAATCTGCGCAACTTGGGAATGTGAAGAGGCTTCCTATCTTAATCTCGCTGATTATCGGGGCCTTTTTCTCGATATTGAACGAGACACTGCTGAACATTGCTTTTCCGCAGTTAGTAACTGAATTGAATGTATCTGCTTCTACGCTGCAATGGCTGGCGACTGGCTACATGCTCGTGGTAGCAGTGTTAATTCCTGCTTCAGCTTTACTGGTGCAATGGTTTACAACTCGGCAAATGTTTCTGGGCGCCATGATCGTGTTCTCGTTGGGAACCTTGATCTGTGGGATCGCTCCCGGATTTTCGGTTCTGTTGATCGGACGTTTGCTGCAAGCTGCGGGCACCGGGCTGATGATGCCCGTGCTGATGAATACGATTCTCCTTCTGTATCCCCCGGAAAAAAGGGGAGCTGCGATGGGGAGCATCGGGCTTGTCATCATGTTCGCGCCGGCTATCGGCCCTACGCTATCCGGCCTGATTCTGGAATCGCTGCACTGGCGGTGGTTGTTTTACCTTGTACTGCCCTTTGCTATCTTTTCCATCGTGTTTGCGTTTATTTATCTGAAGAACGTCTCACAGCCATCCAAGCCCAAGGTAGATGTCCTGTCGATCCTTTTGTCTACGATCGGATTTGGCGGAATCGTATTTGGATTCAGCAGCTCTGGAGAAGGTCAAGCAGGCTGGTCGAGTCCGCAAGTTTACGGTTCGGTACTGTTGGGAGCCATCGCTCTTTTGTTGTTTGTTTTTCGACAACTGCGAATGGAAGAACCGCTTTTGGACCTTCGGGCATTTAAGTACCCGATGTTTTCTCAGACAGCGATCATGATGATTATCATGATGATGACCTTGTTTTCGACGATGGTTCTGCTACCTTTCCTGTTCCAAGGAGCGCTTGGCATGAGCGTGTACGCTTCTGGCCTTCTCCTGCTGCCGGGTAGCCTGTTAAACGGGCTTGTCTCTCCGGTGACGGGCAAGCTGTTCGATCGCTTCGGGCCGAGAGCCCTTTGCATATCTGCCTGATGATCGCGATCTCGATGGTGATGATGCCCATTCAAACCAATGGTCTGAACCAGCTTCCGCGTCGTTATTACCCGCATGGGACAGCGATATTAAACACCATCTCTCAAGTCGCTGGCGCAATCGGTGTTGCCTTCTTTATCAGCGTTATGGCTTCCGGACAGCAACGCTTCCTGGAGCAATCGACTGATCCGACTTCTCCCGTACAGCTAGCGGAGTCGGTCGTTGCGGGTGTACACAATGCCTTTTTCATCGGATTCGGGTTTGCGGTCGCAGCCTTCATTTTTGCTCTGTTCACGAAACGTGCACAGGCGCCAGAAGAGTGATTAAAAATAAAAATGAAAATCAAGTCGTACCCATGTTTTTGGAGGACAGAGTCATATTCCATCCCTTCAAAATCACGGATATCTTCGGGTAAATGGAATATTTTTCGTGAGGTGCTCCTTCCGAATCGTCATGCCTATTCTATTTTACCCGATTTTGCATGGCTTCAGTCGACCTTGCTAGTATTCCCTGTGATTTGGACATTAGAAGCCCAAGAAAAATAGCGACGATTCCCCGCTAGGTAATTGGAGAACAGTCGCAGTAAATGAATAAACAACCTATTTATTTCTAAAGTGTCAGCAGCATACCACCGACTGCACCTATTACGACTATCATCCACGGCGGCAATTTCCAATGAACGAGCAAGCTGAATAAGACAGCCGCGAGGGCAAAATCCATTGGCCCCTGGATAGAACTGGTCCAGATAGGCTGGTAAAATGCAGCGATCAATATTCCGACCACCGCAGCATTGACACCCATCAAAGCGCCCTTGATTTTCGGATTGCGACGCAGATCATTCCAAAACGGAAGAGTGCCCAAAACGAGCAGAAAAGCCGGCAGGAAGATCGCGATGGTCGCTACGGCCCCACCTATCCACCCATTCATAACAGCTCCTAGGTAGGCAGCAAACGTAAACAGGGGTCCTGGCACTGCCTGAGCCGCCCCGTAGCCGGCAAGAAAATCCGCTTCACTCAACCACCCGGTCGGTACGAACTCCTTTTCCAGCAAAGGCAGAACGACGTGTCCTCCACCAAATACAAGTGCCCCTGCCCGATAAAAACTGTCAAACATCGCAATCCAACGAAGGCTTGTGACTTCCCTCAGGATGGGAAGAAGGATGAGTAATCCAAAAAATAAAAGCAGGCAAATAATTGCAAGCCCACGTGATAAAGGTATGGAAAAAGGCGTCTGTGAATTTTGATCCTGATTCTGTTTTTGGTAGATGAGATAGCCAAGAACCGCCGACAAGAGAATGATCGCGATCTGCGTGTATGCTGTTTGCCACAATAGGGTCACTGTCAACGCTAAGAGAGCAATGGCCTTTCGCTTGGTATCCGGTGTCAGCTGTTGTGCCATTCCTACTATCGCGTGCGCTACAACTGCCACTGCCACGATTTTCAAACCGTGGATCCAGCCTGCATCATTGATATCCATTCCTTGCAGAACAGAAGCAAACACAATCAATGCAATCACAGAAGGTAAAGTAAAGCCAAGAAAAGAGACGATTCCACCTATAACACCAGCACGCATGACTCCAATGCCGATACCTACCTGGCTGCTTGCAGGGCCGGGCAGGAATTGGCACAATGCCACTAAGTCCGCGTAGCTCTTTTCATCCATCCATTTTCGTTTGCGAACGTATTCATGATGAAAGTAACCAAGATGTGCGATCGGTCCTCCGAAAGAAGTGAGTCCCAGTCTTGTAGAAACGATCAGGATCTCCAGTAGAAGTCTTATTTGTCTAGTCATGTCTGATTTCTCCCGCCCACCATCGTTATTTTTCAAATGACTTGTTAAACACCAGCTTTCACTTCAGCCGATAAGCGTAGCAGGCCACTGCCTCAACCTGTCGGAAGCCCTCTTGCAGGTAGAGTGTTTTCGCTCGCTCGTTCTCACCATTTACCGACAGGATTGTTCTTGCATAGGATTTTTCCTTGGCAAATCGCAGGGCGGCTCTTAATAAAATGCGGCCCGAGCCTCTCCCCTGATACTCCGGGAGGATGGCAAGCGGCCCGATATTCATGATCGGTTCCCCTTCGTATTCGTCAGCTGCCCCCCGAACGATCCCCACAGGCTTGTCATGATGGAACAGGAACATCATGCCGCCTGGCAAATCCAGCATTACGCACGTCACACCAGATCCCCTCATCCATTCCTGCTCGAAAAGCCCTGATCTCATAATCCTTCTGCAAGTCATATTCAGGTACCTCCGGGCTTTCTCTTACGAACAGGAAGGAGTACCTTTCTACTGCAAAGCTCAACCGTTCCATGTGCGCCCTGAGGGTTTGATATTCCGTAATCATAAGGGAAGCAGCAGCGATCACCTCGCCCAGTGAATTCGTTTCCATGAAGGAACACTACTCGCTACTTATCAAATTTGAACTTGGCGAGTGCGTCCTTCAGCGCCATGTTCATCCCTTCGTCTGTATCCTTCTCCTGCGACTTCAGATACTGGGCTACCTCTTTCTTGGAAACCTTGCTGCCCTTTTCCTTATCTCTGCGCTCCTGGAAGGTAGTCAGCTTCTCTCTGTGTCCACAAGCACAGACAAAGGTTTGTCCTTCACCCTGTCCCTGCAGCTCCAGCCGTTTGTGGCATTTGGGACATCTGGCATTTGTCGTCTTGGCAATGTTCTTTCGGTAGCCGCACTCCCGATCCTGGCACACCAGCATTTTGCCCCGCTTGCCATTGACCTCTAGCAAAAGCTTGCTGCACTCCGGGCATTTGCTTCTGGTCAGGTTGTCGTGCCGAAATGTTTTCTCGCTGTTTTTGATCTCTTGGACAACCGTTTTTGCGTAGGCTTTGATATCGCCGATAAACACCTGCTTGTTCAAGCTTCCTGTGGCGATCGCTCCGAGCTTCTGCTCCCATTGGGCAGTCAACGTTGGCGATTGCATGTCATCGGGGACCAGCTCCAGCAGCTGCTTTCCTTTTGCAGTGACGTAAATATGCTTGCCTCTCTTCTCGAACAAAAAGCTGTTAAACAGCTTCTCGATGACATCGGCACGAGTCGCCACGGTGCCCAGTCCGCCGGTCTCACCAATGGTTTTGATCAGCTCTTTGCTCTCGTTTGCCATGTATTTCGCGGGGTTTTCCATCGCTGACAACAGACTGGCTTCGGTGAACGGCTCCGGCGGCTTGGTTTCCCCCTTGGTTTGTGAAATAGCCTGGATACGCAGACGATCCCCTTTTGTCAGCTTAGGCAGCGTCTGCTCCGCTACCCCACTTTTGGAGTCCTCGTCCTCCACATCGTAGTCGTATACCTCTCTCCACCCCTGCGACAGCACGGTTTTCCCTCTTGCCACGAACAGCTCTTTTCCGATTTTCGCCTGAATCGTGGTTTGCTCATATTCAAAGGCAGGAAAGAGAACGGCCAGGAATCGCTTTACCACGAGATCAAAAATCCTTCGCTCCTTGTCGCTGAGGTCGCTCAACAAAACCGTTTGCTCTGTCGGAATGATCGCATGGTGATCCGACACCTTGCTGTCATCGACGAAGGCTTTGCTTGCTTTGATTGGAGCGCGCAAGACCTTGGCGGCGAGCGGCGCGTATGGCTTCATCTGGACAGCCTTGATGCGATCAGGCAAGGTTTCTACGATATCAGCTGAGAGATAGCGCGAATCTGTCCGCGGATACGTCACTACCTTGTGATGTTCGTAGAGTCCCTGCATAATGGAGAGCGTTTCCTTTGCCGAATAGCCGAACATCTTGTTGGCATCCCGCTGCAGCTCCGTGAGATCGTAGAGCTGTGGCGCAAAGCTTTTCTTGTGAGCCTTGGTGACCTCAATCACCTCGGCGCTTTTTTCCTGTTTCAATGACGCCAGCAGCTGATCTGCTTTTTCCTGGGAAAAGGTTTTTACATCCTTTGTCTGCTGATCCTGCCATTGAAGCTGGACTGGCCCTTCAGCTACAGCAGTCAATCCGTAATACGGCTTCGGTTTAAATTGGCGTATCTCTTCCTCTCGTTTCGCGACGATGGCCAAGGTAGGAGTCTGCACGCGACCACAGGACAGCTGGGCATTATGCTTGCAGGTTAGAGCTCGTGTAGCATTAATCCCTACCAGCCAGTCTGCCTCTGCACGCGCGGCTGCGGATGCATACAGCTTTTCATACGCTTTGCCGTCCTTGAGATTGCGAACACCCTCCCGGATTGCCTTGTCGGTCACCGATGAGATCCAAAGACGCTTGATGGGCTTGCTCACATGCGCCATCTCAATGATCCAGCGTGCGACCAGCTCTCCCTCACGCCCCGCATCCGTCGCAATGACGATTTCCTTTACATCATTTCGTTTCATCTGTTGTTTCACGGTATGAAACTGCCTTTGGCTTTCCTTAATGATCACCAGCTTCAATGGAGACGGCATGATTGGCAAATCCTCGATTTTCCACGAACTGAATTGCTGCCCATACACCTCGGGATCAGCCAACGTGACGAGATGGCCCAGCGCCCACGTCACGATATATGTATCTCCTTCGAAATAACCATTTCCTTTTTTCTGACATTGCAAGACTCGCGCGATGTCGCGCCCAACAGAAGGCTTCTCAGCCAGTACAAGTGTTTTGCTCATTTCCGACATCCTTTCCAAGCCAAATAACCTTCATTAGCTCCATTCTAACCAAAAACCAAGCCGTGGGGAAAACAAAAGAACCACCCCTTTTACTCGGAATGGCTCTTTAGGTTCATCGATTTAGACCTTCTTCACGAATTCGGATTTTAGCTTCATCGCGCCAAAACCATCGATTTTGCAATCAATATCGTGGTCACCTTCAACCAAACGAATATTTTTTACTCTTGTACCGATTTTCAGGACGGATGAGCTTCCCTTTACTTTCAGGTCTTTAATTATGGTAACGGTATCCCCGTCATTCAAGACATTTCCGTTGGCGTCTTTGACGACTTTTTGATCTTCCTGGCTATCAGATTCGGAGCCTGGTACCCATTCATGGGCACATTCCGGGCAAACCAGATGATTTCCGTCTTCGTAGGTGTAGGCGGAGGTGCATTTTGGACAGCTTGGCAAAGTAGACATGTTTCTAGTTCTCCTTGGGTTATTGATGAATCTATCCATTTCATTTCCATTATAGCAAAAATAATCCGACTGCATAATAACTAGCCTATCTTGGCAAAGCTAGTATAATGTAGCGCGGAGAAGCGCCCGGTTTCAATAAAGTAAAGTATACAAATTAGTAACATTTATTTAATTAAAATCATTATTATTTGGGTTGACAAACACTCGATATTGAATAATAATGATTATCGAGTTAGAATTATTACAAACAAATCCCAAGGAGGAAATTGAATATGTCTCTCATCGGAAAAGAAGTACTCCCTTTTAAAGCACAAGCATTCAAAAACGGAGATTTTGTAGAAGTTACAGAAGCAAACTTTAAAGGAAAATGGAGTGTTGTTTGCTTCTACCCAGCTGACTTCACATTCGTTTGCCCTACAGAGCTGGAAGACTTGCAAAACCAATACGAAACTTTGAAATCTATGGGAGCTGAAGTATATTCCGTTTCCACTGACACTCATTTCACTCATAAAGCATGGCACGATACTTCCGAAACCATCGGTAAAATTACCTACACCATGATCGGCGATCCTTCCCATGTTATTTCCCGCAACTTCGATGTTCTGATCGAAGCAGATGGACTGGCTGATCGCGGTACTTTCATCATCGACCCAGATGGTATCATCCAAACTGTTGAAATCAACGCTGGCGGTATCGGTCGCGATGCTAGCGCAGTTGTTGCTAAACTGAAAGCTGCTCAATACGTACGCAACAATCCAGGTGAAGTTTGCCCAGCGAAATGGCAAGAAGGTTCCGCTACACTGAAACCAAGTCTTGACCTCGTGGGTAAAATTTAAGGAGCGCGATAACAATGATGCTAGATGCAGACATTAAAGCGCAATTAGAGCAATACCTTCAATTGCTGGAAAGCGATATATTGCTCAAAGTTAGTGCAGGCTCCGATAAAGTTTCGAATGAGATGAACCTGCTGGTCGACCAATTGGCAACCATTTCACCGAAAATCAAAGTCGAGCAAACAGACTTGTCGCGAACACCAAGCTTTAGTGTAAACCGCATCGGCGAAGACACGGGTGTCACTTTTGCTGGTGTACCGTTGGGACATGAATTTACTTCATTGGTGCTCGCCCTGCTGCAAGTAAGCGGACGAGCTCCAAAGGTTGATCAAAGCGTAATCGATCAAGTGAAAAGCATTAAAGGCGAATATCACTTCGAGACTTACGTCAGCCTGAGCTGCCACAATTGTCCCGATGTTGTACAAGCATTGAACCTGATGAGTATCCTCAATCCTGGCATCACACACACCATGATTGACGGTGCAGCATACAAGGAAGAAGTGGAAAGCAAAAACATCATGGCCGTACCTACGGTGTTCCTGAATGGTGAACACTTCGGCGGCGGTCGTATGACGCTCGAAGAAATTCTCGCCAAAATGGGTAATGGACCAGATGCATCCGCATTTGCCGATAAAGAGCCATTCGATGTGCTTGTTGTCGGCGGCGGCCCAGCTGGTGCCAGTGCCGCGATCTACGCAGCTCGCAAAGGTATCCGTACCGGTATTGTGGCAGAGCGCTTTGGCGGTCAGATCATGGACACGATGGGTATTGAGAACTTTATCAGTGTGAAATACACAGAAGGTCCTAAGCTTGCTGCAAGTCTGGAAGAGCACGTGAAAGAGTACAACGTAGACGTGATGAACCTGCAGCGTGCCAAACGCTTGGAAAAGAAGGACCTGATCGAGATTGAACTGGAAAACGGTGCTGTTCTCAAAAGCAAAACCGTCATTCTTTCGACAGGTGCTCGCTGGCGCAATGTTGGTGTCCCTGGCGAAGCCGAGTTCAAAAATAAAGGCGTTGCCTATTGCCCTCACTGCGACGGTCCATTGTTTGCTGGAAAACACGTAGCTGTTATCGGTGGCGGAAACTCCGGTATTGAAGCAGCTATTGACCTCGCAGGGATTGTAAAGCACGTTACTGTTATTGAATTTAACTCCGAACTAAAAGCGGATTCTGTCCTGCAAGAGCGTCTTAACAGTCTGCCGAATGTAACTGTCATCACGAACGCTCAAACCACAGAAATTACCGGTACCGACAAGGTAAATGGCATTTCCTACATGGATCGTGATACGAAGGAAGTTCACCATGTAGAATTGCAGGGTGTATTTGTCCAAATCGGTCTTGTTCCGAATACGGATTGGTTGGGCGACACTCTGGAACGCACCAGAATGGGTGAGATTGTGGTCGACAAGCATGGCGCTACCAGCCTACCTGGCGTGTTTGCCGCAGGTGACTGCACGGACAGTCCGTACAAGCAAATCATTATTTCCATGGGATCCGGTGCGAATGCAGCTTTGGGTGCATTCGATTATCTGATTCGGAATTAATAGAAGAAAGTCGTTTTACTATCTGATGGGTAGTAAAGCGGCTTTTTGTATTTTAGGGACTGCCAAAAACCTGTTACTGGATGCTGGATCTCATCCGTCGCGATTTGGGCAAAACCTTACCTTCATGATCTACAAAGCGTTTAAATGATGGACAGCGAGGTGAGTACCATTGAACACTTTTCTTGTGTTATTGATTCTTTTTTCAATCCTATCAACGACCCTGACGATTGTAATGGTAATCAAGAAATTGCGTGCCCGGTAGAACAGATAGCAAACATATTGGTTTTCTATGGACAGATCTGGCAAAAAAGCCATTCTGCACTCTCTGGCCAGCTCTTCCAGCGAAGACGGACCCATTTCCGGAGGCAACCGCAAAAAGACATGAGATTGAGTCCCCGACCATGCTTCATAATAAGCGGCTCCTTCTAGGCTGCTTCCATACACCTGACGAAATATTTCATCCAACACCCGGGCGTACACCTCATCAGCTGGCAGCCAAAGCAGTTGATCCGTCAGAGCATGCACCGCCAAAAAATCACCATCTACCGTTGTGCCTATAGCGACACATTGTCCGATCTGTTCTTGCGTAATCGGACTGTCTTCGTCATGCTCCCATAAATCGTACTCGGCAAAAGGTTTAAGTACCTCCGTATCCGGCAAACAGACATTCATCCAGCCTCTGTAAGTACCTTCACCAAATCGCTGCAAAAAACGGAAGTAACCCGGCGGAAAAGAAGTGGAATCTTCTTGAGCTAGCGCTTTACTTTGGCTATCAGACAGCGGCTTAGGGCTAGATACCATGTACATGAATACACCTCCTATTGGGTGAACACTCTCTATCAAGTGCTTCGCGATCAATCTATCGAAGCGAAAGCTGCTTTTATGGTCTGTAGTTTATCACAATGGGTATATTTGGTACTCGGCCCTTCGCTTCAGAAAGGCGTTGCAGTCCATCAGCCTTTTGTCATAAGGATGATTTTTCGCCAGAATACAAACAGCCTCCGTCCCAATAAAATCAGGACGAAGGCCGTTTTACTCATTCCTATTGTCTACAGTCAGTCTACCTGACGAGAGCCAGTTCTTCACTTGCCAGACCAAGCGCCCGCGATGTTGAAGTATGAATCTCATCAATCAGCTCAGGTTTTTGCAAAAGTGACACGCCGTAAGAAGGAATCATTTCTTTTATTTTTGGTTCCCACTCTTGAATATGTTGCGGGAAGCATTTTTTCATTAACTCAATCATGACGTGTACGGCAGTAGAAGCACCAGGTGAGGCACCGAGCAATGCAGCGATGGAACCATCAGCAGCACTGATTACCTCTGTACCAAATTGAAGCGTTCCCATACCGGAATCCGTATCTTTGATCACTTGTACGCGTTGGCCAGCTACCACGATGTCCCAATCCTCGCTTTTGGCGTTCGGGATAAATTCGCGCAGCTCTTCCATACGCTGTTCTTTCGACAACATCACTTGCTGGATCAGATACTTGGTCAATGGAACGTTTTTAGCGCCTGCAGCCAACATCGTAAAGACGTTATTCGGCTTTACAGAACCGATCAGGTCAAACATGGAACCCGTTTTCAGGAACTTTGGTGAGAAGCCAGCAAACGGTCCAAAGAGCAGTGATTTTTCGTTGTCGATATATCTGGTGTCCAGATGCGGAACAGACATAGGAGGAGCACCAACTTTAGCTTTGCCGTAAACCTTCGCATGATGCTGCGCGACAACATCCGGATTTTTGCACACCATAAATAAGCCGCTTACTGGGAAGCCCCCAATATGCTTGCTCTCAGGAATACCGGATTTTTGGAGTAGTGGCAGGCTTCCACCGCCACCACCGATAAAGACGAATTTTGCAGTATGGCTTTCGATATCACCGTTCTCGACATTCCATACTTTCAATTCCCACTTGCCGTCGCTCGTACGTTTAATATCATCAACCTGATGCTTGTACCGAATATCGACGTTTTTCGTCTTTAAGTGGTCAAACAGAATGCGCGTCAAAGCACCAAAATTGACATCCGTCCCGGATTCGATTCTGGTTGCTGCTATAGCTTCACTCGTATTACGGCCTTCCATAATAAGCGGAATCCATTCCATCAGTTTTTTCGGGTCATCGGAGAACTCCATCCCTTGAAACAGCGGATTGTTGGCCAGTGCTTCAAAACGCTTTCTTAAAAACGAAACATTACTTTCACCTTGAACTAAACTCAAATGAGGCAACGGTCTGATAAAGTCCTGCGGATTACTTATCAGATTGTTGTTGACAAGATAAGACCAAAACTGTCGGGAAATCTGGAACTGTTCATTAATTTTTACAGCTTTGCTAATGTCTACAGATCCGTCCGCTTTTTCGACGGTGTAGTTCAGCTCGCACAGTGCTGCGTGACCTGTACCCGCATTGTTCCATTCGTTGGAACTTTCCTCTCCTGCGCTTTCGAGCTTCTCAAAAACTGTAATGTTCCAGTCCGGTACTAATTCTTTTAGCAACGTTCCCAAAGTCGCACTCATGATTCCGGCACCAATCAAGATAACGTCTGTTTCAGTTTGTCTGCTACTCATTTTAACCGTCCTAACTCGCTATTATTTGAAGAAAAGATGTAGGCGCTCCTGCTTTAGCTTTTATCTTCTCAGCAAACCAGGTTGCGACCAATTCACATACCTTTTCTGGATAAATGAAAACCTACTTATAGTGTATCATTATTATGATAATAGTGTATCACTATTATTTTCAAATTAAAATATTTGCTAGTATCACATATAACTATACATAAACGAAGTTCTTCACCCGGATGCTTGGCAGGGGGTGTGGCTTTGGTTGAACGCCTCCAGTATATAGAAATCCTCCAGGTGCCTTGACATTGTGGAACTGGTGTGATTTGGTCAAAATATTCCATCCCCCATTTTACACATATCAGTTACAAAAGATGTGATGATGTAAAAAAGTCCCTTCCATTCGAGACAATGGTCGGGACTTCTGCTAACTTTAAAGCCTTTTAGAAAGAAGGTTATTTTCCCAAAGGAATCCATCCCGTCAAAACGGCGCCACCATCAGAATGATTGGATGCGGTCAGGTCCCCTCCATGCTGTCTCATGATTCTTTGTGAAATCGTTAACCCTAATCCAGCTCCTCCTGTTGATCGGCTTCTCGATACATCCCCACGATACAAAGGTTCAAAAACGTGATGAAGCTCTTCCTCGGAAAAGCCCTTCCCGGTATCTTGAATGGTGAAAGTGATTTTGTCCTCTTGTCTATCGCACTGAACAACAATCTCGCCACCATCAGGCGTATGTCTTAGTGCATTATCCAACAGATTGTTCACTGCGCGTTCCAATAAGTGTGCATCGCCACGAATCGTACCTTTATTCCCGAAAGCTCTCTCCATGATCGAGATGTTCTTCTGCTGTGCTTGCAGTCTGATGCTCTGAACTGACTGCTTGATGACCTGTGAGAGATCAACAGGATGCTGGTTCAGCTCATTCTCAAAGTATTCCGTTCTCGAAAAGGTGAAAAGATCTTCCACAAGTCTGTCCAGCTGCGCTGACTTTTCCTTGCATACGGCTACATACTTATCTATTTTCTCAGGTGATCGGGCAATGCCTTGCTCCAATCCATCCAAATATCCTCGCAGAGCAAATAATGGCGTACGTAAATCATGTGCCACAGCAGCAATCATAAATCGTCTTTCATTTTCCAGCTCCGCCTGCTTCTGAAACGACTCTTTGAGACCCGTAACCATCGCGTTGAAGCCATCACGAACTTCTACGATTTCTGCGATAGGTGACGAAGGTAGCTTTACGTCAAAATCCCCTTTTGCCATTTCCCGAGCACTCATACTCAATTTCTCAAGAGGCTTGATCATCCAACGCTTCATGGCCAAGCCGATAATCACAAAAGCTAGAATCAAACCAGCGAATGCTGCTATGAATGGAAGGATTCTTGAATTCGAATCGTCAATCATGACCCTACCTATGAGACTCCCGTCTTGAATCACGGAAAACTGCTCCACTCTGGTAAATGCCTGTTTCCTCGCATCACTCATTTGAAATAGAATGTCATTGGTTTCTGAGAGAATTGTTACACCCAGGTCCCTCTCTTTCAAATGACGGCTCAGCTGGTTTTGCCACGCTGTGTCCTTCCATTTATCCGAATTGGCTTCTATCAGATAAATCGTCTGATCCACGTTTTCCTGTTGGAAATCCGCCCTTTCAAACCGCAATGTATTTGTCTCCATAAAATGAGCAGCCACAAAAAACACCCATGGCAATAGGGAAAGCAAAAACAAGCTGAGGATGGTAAATTTACGTATACGTATGGTTTTCATGTGTTTCTCCTATGAATCGATATCCAATCCCCCATACGTTGATAATCCATTTCGGACGATTCGGATCCGCCTCTATTTTTTCACGAAGTCTGCTGATATGGACACGGACCGTATGCTTATCCCCTACTCCACTCCAAAATTTATCCAATAACTGCTCATAGGAAAAAACATATTTCGGATGCTCGGCAAACAAGCATAGAAGTTCATATTCTTTGGGCGTAAGAGCAATCATTTCCCCATCTGACCATACCTCTCTTGATGATAAATCCAATGTCAGACTTCCGTAATGCAAGACTTTTCTCATGGACTCTTGTTGTACACGAGTACGCCGCAACACCGCCTTTACTCTGGCAACAATTTCTCCAGGTGAAGCCGTTTTGACGATATAATCATCGCCTCCGAGCGCAAGACCCCGAATCTTGTCTATATCACCGCTTCGCGCACTCAGGAAAAGGATAGGTACATGGCTTTTCTCCCGAATTTGCCGGCATAATTCGAATCCGCTTTGTCCCGGCATCATGATGTCAAGGATCATGCAATGGATGATGCTTTTTTCAAACACAGCCATGGCTTGAATGGTGTCAGAAGCCGTTTTCACTTGATAGCCTTCATTTTCCAGAAAATCCCTTAACAGTTCGACGATACTTGTATCATCGTCCACGACTAAGATCGTCTGCCATTCCTTCATGCCTATCGCACCCTTCTGTTAAGACCTACTCCGAGAGAACGTATCATTTTAAGTGTAGTATTTTTTCAGCCAGTCACAAGCTAACCTACCATGTTGTGATGGTTTCGTGATCGTTACATCCCATTTTTGTGATATCTGCCTGGTATTCTTTCTTTTATCCGGCAACTGATTGGGAGGTAAAAGTCATGCATGTTCAAATTGTTTTGTTTGACGGTTTTGATTTATTGGATGCCATTGCACCCTATGAGGTATTTTCAGCAGCAGCGATGTACTCCCACAAAAAGATAACGGTGGAGCTTGTCTCTGCGGAAGGTCCTCGCATTGCACACGCAGTAGAGGAATTGTTTGAGTATGAACGCAGGGGCACTGTTTGGAAAAATACCGGTGATTCGCCGATAGAAATGAAAACCTTTCAAGAAGGTGAGCCGGAAAGCTACAATCCCATCAATCCATCAAATGCCCAAGCGAACGTTGAAGGCAAATGGGAAGCTGTGATTTCTACACCCATAGATAAGCTATCCGTTTTGCTCGAATTCACTTATAGAGATGGAGCTGGGGTTCTTCCTGCCTCTCCATTAACAGGACGACGTATTCAAGGAGCCTTTGTAAAATGGAAAAGATAGTAAGGATATCCATGATCCTGATTTCGATCATGTGGGTATTCCATACATTTTCGAAAAATTTTATCGTCGACCCAAGCTTGGAATCCTTTCTTTCGATGAAGGATCAATTGGTAACGAATGAATCGCTTTGGTTATTCATGATTCGTACCCATATAGCGTTGGCCATTATTTCGCTCTTGACTGGCCCACTTGGAGTAAGCAAAGCAATCCGGGCTAAATCTACTAGCTTTCACCGTTGGAATGGCCGCATCTATGTCCTGTCTATTTTTTTCAATTTCGTTCCTGGAATCTACGTCTCCTTCTTTGCCACAGGGGGATGGCTGAGTACGATCGGGTTTCTTCTTTTATCATCCCTATGGCTTGGAACTACGATCTTAGGGTACTTTTCTATAAAAAGAAAAAACGTCATCCTGCATAGCCAATGGATCACGAGAAGCTTCTTTCTTTCCTTTGCAAATATGACGATTTATATCATTGTGGCCGTAGCCCATCACGTCATGAGTTTTTCCTACGGACATTCCTATACCATCGCGGTCTGGTTAAGCTGGAGCATCAACTTGCTCCTTGCAGAATGGGTTATTCGGAAAAAGATACTTTCATAAAAAGTCAAAACCACTCTTTTTTTCGGAGTGGTTTCGTCTTTTGTTATTTCGAGTCTGCAATTATCCAAGCTTGGCTTTCTAACGACATCGGCCTCCATCTCCATCACGCCTGACAAATCAATGATTAACGTTTCGATCCGATCATTGCCGATTTGCGAAATGACCTTGTCCTCGATGGTGTTCGCCCTGACCTCGTCAATATTACCGATCAGCGGCAGAATGGAAGTCGTCCGCGTCAATGGAATAATCGGAACCGACAGATCCTCAACGATTTCTCGCTGCGCTCGGATCAGGTCGTCTTTGAATAGCGAGTAGCTGATAAAGAATTGATTGAGGAATTGATCCATTAACTGGTTGATGTTTTTCTCCAAGTTGTAATAATGTTCCTTACTATTTTTTTGATTGTTCAGGCGATCGCAATTGTAGAGATAATCCCACATGACGCGCCGGACGGCCTGGATCCATTCCAGCTTGAAAGCGAGAGTCATCCCCATCCCGGTACCGTTTTCTTTCGTCGTAAAGAACGGCGTGCCCAATAAGCCAAGCTTTTCTGGCGGGATGCCTACGCAGCTGTCTTGGATACAAACAATCACTTCGTCTTCCGTTGACCAGTGCTCAATATGGATGGAGCCTTTTCCCGGAATAGCCTCAAAGGCGTTTTTCAGCATTCAATTTAATTTCTTTTTTTAGTATACCTACTCTCCAAGGCAATTTACCACACTCACTGGAGGCTATAGACTGAAAATTTCGCCGTTACTTGTGGGGACGCAAAAAAAAAAGCACTTGTCAGTATCATGCCTTTCAACTATTCCTAGGTTTGCATAACTTAACGAAGGAGACTCGAAAGGAAGCTGTAAATGCCTCAACAAAAGAGCCAAATGATAAGCAGTTCTGAACTTCAAAAGTGAACTTTCAAAATTCATAACATGAAGCAAAGAGCAGTATTCAACAACTCATACTACTCTTTGCTTTTTTTCTTATGATGTTTGGAGACTCACGAAGTATCCGTTATTGAATGTCATAACGATCTGCATTCATTACTTTTACCCAAGCAGCTACAAAGTCACGAACAAATTTTTCCTTGTTGTCTTCTTGCGCATACACTTCTGCAATGGCACGCAGAACAGAGTTTGAACCGAACACGAGGTCAACGATAGTCGCTGTACGAACGACTTCCCCTGTCTTACGATCATGTCCTTCGAATACGTTTCCGTCTACAGGCTTCCACTGTACTCCCATATCAAGCAAGTTAACAAAAAAGTCATTTGTTAGTGTGCCTACTCGATCGGTGAATACACCGTGTTTTGTGCCTCCGAAGTTTGTACCAAGAACACGCATCCCACCCACTAGCGCAGTCATTTCCGGTGCAGTAAGGTTGAGCAGCTGTGCCTTATCTACCAGGAGTTCTGCTGGACTTACACGATACTGCTTCTTCTGGTAGTTGCGGAAACCGTCAGCGACCGGCTCTAATACTCCAAAGCTTTCTACATCCGTTTGTTCTTGAGTTGCATCTCCACGTCCAGGAGTAAAAGGAACCGTTACATCAAATCCTGCATCTCGTGCAGCTTTTTCCACTGCGGCACTACCGCCTAGTACAATCAAATCAGCCAGGCTTACTTTCTTTTCCAGACCATCTTGGATAGCTTCCAGTTTAGCAAGTACTTTTGCAAGCTGGTCAGGCTGATTCACTTCCCACTCATTCTGAGGGGCAAGACGAATGCGGGAACCATTCGCGCCGCCACGCATGTCAGACCCGCGGAAGGTACTAGCCGAAGCCCAAGCCGTTGTTACCAGTTCGCCGACTGTAAGCCCGGAATCTAGGATCTTTGTTTTCAGATCTTCTATTTCTGCATCTGATAATTCATAATCCACAGCTGGAATAGGATCTTGCCAGATCAGTACTTCTTCCGGAACCTCCGGGCCAAGATATCTTGCGCGCGGTCCCATGTCCCGGTGGGTGAGTTTGAACCATGCGCGAGCAAATGCATCTGCAAACTCTTCTGGGTTCTCATAGTAACGGCGAGCAATTTTTTCGTATGCCGGATCCGCACGCAATGCCAAATCCGCAGTGGTCATCATCGTCGGAACACGAACGGACGAATCTTCTGCGTCCGGTGCAAGATGCTCCTTAGCAGGATTTACAGGAGCCCACTGATTTGCGCCTGCCGGGCTCTTTGTAAGCTCCCAATCATATCCAAACAGCATTTCAAAGAAACCATGATCCCACTGTGTCGGATTCGCAGTCCAAGCCCCTTCAATACCACTGCCGATCGTGTCATGACCTTTGCCCGAGCCGTGCGTACTTACCCAACCTAAGCCTTGTGCTTCAATAGGAGCAGCTTCTGGCTCTGCACCAACAAATGCGGCATCTCCTGCACCGTGAGCCTTGCCAAACGTATGACCGCCGGCGATAAGTGCTACCGTTTCTTCATCGTCCATTCCCATTCGTTTAAAGGTTTCACGGATGTCACGGGCACTTGCAAGCGGGTCCGGATTCCCGTTCGGACCTTCCGGGTTCACATAAATAAGCCCCATCTGTACAGCGGCAAGCGGATTCTCAAGATCACGATCGCCAGTGTAACGCTTATCTCCCAACCATTCTGTTTCAGCACCCCAGTAAATGTCTTCTTCTGGATGCCAAACGTCCGCGCGTCCGCCACCAAAACCAAATGTCTTGCCGCCCATAGATTCAATAGCGACATTACCTGATAAAATAAGCAAGTCAGCCCAAGAGATCTTGTTGCCATACTTTTGCTTGATCGGCCATAGCAGTCGACGAGCTTTATCCAAATTGACGTTGTCTGGCCAACTGTTAAGGGGAGCAAAACGCTGTGTTCCTGTATTAGCTCCGCCACGACCGTCCCCCGTACGGTAAGTACCTGCGGAGTGCCATGCCATACGGATAAAGAGTGGACCATAATGTCCATAGTCAGCGGGCCACCAATCTTGGCTGTCTGTCATTAAATCGCGAAGATCCTGCTTAAGAGCTTGGTAGTCCAGCTTTTCAAATTCATCCGAATAATTAAATTCCTCTCCCATTGGGTTCGATTTCCTGTCATGCTGGTGAAGAATGTTCAAGTTCAACTGATTGGGCCACCAGTTTCTATTCGTCGTACCACTTGAGCTGTGACTAGTTACGCTCCCATGTGAGAACGGGCATTTTCCAGCGTTAGAAGAAACCTTTTCCATTTAAATCTCCCCTTATAAATTAGAATTAAATTCATATGATAATAATTCTTATTTAATTTATATTATTATTTTCAGGGAAAATCAACTTGTTTTTTTCGCTTTGATTGCCTTCTTGGATTGATTCAACGTTTTCAACAACCATTCCATTACCATATTGGTGAGCGAATGACTTCATAACAGTGCCCTTAAAACTCAATCAGTCCTCCTAATCATATGATAGCAGTAGGAAGAATAAACCAGGATTCTTGGGAACAGAGACAAACTTTACGTTTCAGCAAGTAGTTGTTAGGACAACTCATAATTATCTCGGCCAACCATGTTTATGTACACTAATTCAGGATGATGTCGCGTTTTTCCTTTATTTAGTTTTAGAAATATTCAGAATAATAGACTGCGCCTCACGATACGACGAGTTCGCTAGTTAATCAAAAAATAACGGCGAGCAAAAGCTATATTTTATTGTCTTTGTTCGCAGGACAATGCATATCTTTTCAGCCATTCAATGATTCTTTCTACCGCTTCCATATATCTCTGCCCTACAAGCACGCCGGTATGTGTGGTGTTCCAAAGCCCTAGATATTCACCGCGGAGTTGCTCCGCTGTCACCTTCCCCTGACTGTCGTCATTATCACAATTTACAGCTTGCCAGGTACTTTCTTTGAAATTCAATGTCATCTGCCGACTCATCTATGCTTGAATGCTCTTCACGGACTGGAGCAGGCATTCTCCAAATAATCCTCGAAGGTGATCTTTGTCTGGACCAAGTTTGTGCCAACCTCTCCGTAATGTATTGCTCGCGATCGGTTGTCCACTTACCTTTGGGGCCGAGGCACCTGCCGGAAAATATGCTCTTTGTGCGCAATACCCAAAATTTCACACCAATTCTCTCCTTCACCCTCTCTAAAATTCGCTATAATGAAAGGAATACAAAATTCAAAATATACGATACTGTGAACATGAATGTACGCAAAAAGCAGGTGAATCTCATGTACGATGGTCAAAACAGTCATCCGAGAAAAACATACAAGCAGCTGATCGAGGCAAAGTATCTGGCAGTGGACAACACCTACCGATACCGGGCCATCCTTCGTTATTTTTATGAACAACAGCAACGCTTTCACCACTGGTTGCGACCAGAGGAAATTTTGCAGGCGGTGAAGGAACGGCTGATGCCTGAAGAAGCAGCAAGCTATACAGACGAGCTTTTGCAAAACGATCTGCAGCAGTTGTATGAATGGCGAAACCTTGAACGAAAACAATCGGGGAAGGTAGCCAAAATTGAGGATTTCAAAAAGAAGCGGTATCGCTACCAAGCTACTCCCTACACCATTCGCCTGGAACGATTAGTAGACGAATTGGAGGATTTGGGTACTTCCTATGGAGGAGCATTGGAAGCGGCTCAATTTGATAAACTGGTAGAGGTGCTGGAACCGCTTACTCGTCCGATCCGTTATGTCCTCCCGCCAAGACAGGGGGAGCGAATTCGCTATGAGATAGAAGAATGGCAAGATGAAAAAGTGCATCAGTGGTGGACAGATCTGTACGTCCAGTTTCAGCGAGTCACCAACAATGCACGAGACTATCTCGCCAGTCTGGATAGTGTGCAGGTAGAAGACGCGATGATGACCGAACAGTTTCTGGTGTACAAAGATCAGGTGACCGACTACCTGCGCAGGTTTATGCTTGGCTTGCAACGTAGTTCCTTCCAGATCGAGGGAATTCTCTCGTCGTTAGATCCTGTGCTGCTCGATTCCGTTTTCGGTAGAGTAGCCGACTATGAACGGACCATCCCTCGCTTTGACCAGCCGCAACAGTCTCAAGAGGAATTGCTTCGCAGGTACAGCGATCAGTGGGCGGGAGTGCATCAGTGGTTTTTGGGTGATCAGGCAGGAAACAACAGCGATTTGGAAGATTTGCAACGGGAAACGAACGAAGCTATTCGCCGCATCACCCGATATGCCCAGCGCATGGGAGAGCGGCATACCAGTATGCGCAGCCGGAGGACGGATTACCTGTATGTCGCCAAGTGGTTTGCGTCTCTCGCAAGTAAAGAAGAGGCAGATTGTTTGTCAGCTGCCATTTTTGGCTTGTCTCACATGCGCCATCTGTGGACGGAGTCAGAGAAAAATACAGAGGATATTTATGCTGCCATCTGGGACACCAAACCTGGCGAACTGATGATCAAGCCGCGAATTCGTGAGTTTCGCGAGCGGACACGCGCCAGTCGAATTGAAAACAAACAGGAAGAAAAAACGGCAATGTTACAAAAATACCTGATACAGAAGCAGCAGCAAAAAGAAATACTGGATAAACTCTTTACGTCAGGCCGGGTTCGCATTGCGGAATTACCTGTTGTGGAGCCATTTGTGCGACAAACCTTGCTTGGCTGGATCGGCAAAAGCATGGCCTCTCCCACACGAGAAGGCAAGACGGAGGAAGGCCGACGCTTCAAGGTGATGGATCTGGGGAACAACCAGCGGATTCAATTGCAGTGTACGGATGGTGTGCTGGACATGCCTGATTTTGTGATCTATTTTGACGATCAGGTGAAGGGAGCAAGCAAGTGAGCGAGCTACAAAAAACAGAAAGCAAATATGCCGCAAGCTTTGACGATATGGCACAAGAGGCTGCATGGGAATTGCTGGAGCGCTTCTGGATCCCCAGGAGTGACATCGTCAGGTATCAGTCTGTTCGGGAGCGAGAAACGATTCTGCGCCAGTTTTTTCAGGAAAAGCTGGGGTTTCGTCTGATTGTTCACTATGAATTTGTAAAGCTGGAAAAGTTTTTGAATACCCAACCTGCACCCTGGATGGGAATTGACTCCTTTTTTGAAGTGCGGGATTACGTGATGTTTTGCTTGTTGCTGGCCTATCTCGAAGGAAAAAGCATCGATGACCAATTTCTTTTATCTGAAATTGCCGAAGAACTGAAAAGCACCTACCCCGGCCCGGAATCCGTCGTCTGGACCAATTACGAGCACCGAAAGTCACTCGTTCGCGTGTTGCAGCAGGCAAAAGAGTGGTATTTGCTCAAAATGGTGGATGGCGATGAACAAGGGTTTGCCATGACTGAATCTGCCGAGGTTTTGTATGAAGTAACTCCGCTAGTCAAGTACTTTTTGCGCGCGTATCCAAAAGACTTGACCCATTTTCAATCCATAGACGAGGTATTGCAGGTATCCCAGCCAGATAACGAAACGCTGGCCAGAAGGTATCGGGTGTATCGCCAATTGCTGCTCTCTCCGGTAGTGCGAGAGGAAGAGCTGCACGACGGAGACTGGTTATACCTGCGTAATCAGCGCAATGTGATCGCACGTGATTTTGATGAGACATTGGGTCTGTCCCTGGAATTATACGCGAAAGACGCAATGCTCATGCTGCATGAGAGGCATCAAGCAGCTACGATCTTTCCAGACAGTCGTGCGATTAGTGATGTGGTATTGTTTTTTGCCAGAACGGTAAGGGAAAAAATAGCGGACGGCACATGTACGATCCAAAAAGACGGACGAATACTGATGACACAAGTAGATTACGAGACACTACTGCACCAATGCAAGTTAACCTATGGACATGGCTGGGGCAAGGCAATCCGCGACATGTCGCCAAAAGCATTGTCCGCTCAATTATTGAATGAGCTTAAGTCGTGGGGAATGGCACAAGAGGATGGGACAGACGGACTGATTGTATTGATGCCAAGTCTGGGACGAATCATAGCGAGGTACCCGGAGGACTATGAGAAAAAACGGCAGAAAGGAGTGAATTCGCAAGATGGAAACGAATAGATGGCAGCTTTCACGGGCAGGGTTGGTCAACTTTTGGTATTACGATGAAGAAGCATTTGAATTTGCGGACGGCAAGCTCTTGTTGCGCGGGACGAATGGATCGGGGAAATCGGTTACCATGCAAAGCCTGATTCCTGTCGTACTGGATGGCAAGAAAAGTCCTGACCGCCTTGACCCGTTTGGCTCCAAGGCGAGGCGGATGGAAGATTACTTGTTGGGAGAAAAAGAGGTCACAGGCTATGATGAACGAACCGGGTATTTGTATCTGGAGTTCATGAAGCCGATGAGCAGCCAGTATTTGACGATCGGGATTGGGTTAAAGGCCAAGCGCAACGCTTCGATGGATTTTTGGGGATTTTCCATTCAGGACAATCGTCGAGTGGGAATCGACTTTTCGCTCTACAACAAAGAATATAACGCCGAATTGCAAAAGGACGATCGGATTCCGCTGGGCAAAAGAGAGCTGGAAAAGAGAATTGGAGCAGGTGGACGGGTGGTATTTTCACAAGGAGAGTACGCGGAAATGGTGAACAAGCTGCTCTTCGGGTTTCAATCGCCGGAAGCTTATGAGGATTTAATCAAATTGCTCATCCAGCTGCGCAGTCCCAAGCTATCCAAGGATTTTAAGCCTACCGTCATCTACAACATTCTGGAGCACGCTTTGCCCGGTTTGTCGGATGAAGAATTACGCCCGCTCTCCGATGCCATCGAATCGATGGATCGAACCAAGCTGCAGCTGGAGCATTTGGAGCGGGATCATAAATCATTGGCGCGGATTGTCAGGGAGTATACGGCGTACAACCGTTACATTTGGTACGACAAAGCCAAGGGGTTGACAGAAGCGCTGGCGGAGGTGCAAAAGACAGAGCAACGCAAAGCGCAGTTCACACAAAACGTAACAGATGAGCAAGCCAAACTGGAAAAACTCGCGAGTCAGATTCACGTACTGCAGGCAGAGGAACAACAGCTCCACTATGAACACGAACAGCTTCGGGATCACGATCTGATGCGCGCCGCCAAAGAAAAGGTAAAACTGGAAGCGGACAGGCAAGAACAAATCCGACGGCTCAAGGAAAAGCAGCAGGCCAGCGATGGAAAACGGCAACAGATGGCACAACTTCGCCGAGTTATCGATGATTGTGAGTTGAAAATCAGGGAAGCCGACAAGGAAATAACGGATTTACTTGAGAGCCTGGAGCAGGAATCAAGCGAAAATGAGTTTCCCGCACATGAAGTAGCCCGAGGCGAGTTTGAACGGGCCCGCGCCGGATATTCTATGGAATTGTGGCAAAAAGAAGCGAGTGACTACCGAAACAAAGTTCAGCAATCGCTTGAACAGGCGCAAAAGGTGAGTGCGGCTGTACGAGTGAAACAAGAGGCGGAGCAGGAATTGGGAGAAGCGCACAAGCAGGTTGACGAGCTGATGTTTACCAAACAAAAATGGGAGCGTGTCGTGGAAGAGGAGAGAGAACGCCTGATTTCTTCCTTCCATGAGTGGCAGGGGAGCGTACAACAGCTTCGTTTGCAGCCAGATTCCGTTCGTGAGATGATTCACCGCATCTCTCTTTTTGAGGAGAACCACCGCTATGATGATGTTCGTGAGCCAGTGATGAAGACGTATGAGCAAGTAAGGCAAACACTGCGCGACAAGCTTGGGGATGTACAGCGCGAACAACAGGAAAAACACAAGCAGCGTTCACAGGTAGTAGCACTGCACAAGACGTGGCGGGAGAAAAAAGATCCTGAGCCTCCACGTAACGAACAAACAGAACAAGCAAGACAATGGTTGCAATCTGAACAAATTCCTCATATCCCGCTCTATGCTGCCGTTGAGTTTCGAGAAGAAGTCACTCCTGCGATGCGGGCACAAATTGAGTCAGCTCTGACAGAAGCTGGGTTACTTGATGCACTGATCGTTTCCAAATCGCATGTGCAGAAAATAGCAAGCTGGTCAGAGAAGGTAAAAGATCGGATCATCCTGCCTGATCCCCAGCTTTTTTCCCATACCATCATGGAATGGTTTGTCGCTACCCCAGCAGAAGAAAGCGGAGTGGGCAAAGCGGAGATTGAAGCAGTGCTGCAAACCATTTTGTGCCAACCTGACCAACAGACGGCTGCTTCTACCTTTATCAGCGATAACGGACGTTTTGGGTTGGGCGTTCTGCTTGGCAATGCTCCTGCCATCGAAAAGTCGGTTTATGTTGGCCGTGAAGCGCGCAGACGTTATCGGGAAGAACAGCTAACGCTCCTGGAAAAGCAACTGGTCGAGATCGATCAAGAGATTGCGTTCTTTGCTCAATTGATCGAGGAAACCCAAGCGAATTTGCGGATACTGGCTGAAGAGCTTGGGCAACTCCCCAAAGGAGATGACCTGATAACATCGTTGCAATCGTTGACCCAAACCACGCAAAAATTGGAGATTTGGGAAGAGCAGGTGCAACTGCGGAACGAAAAAGTACGCAAAGCGTTGGAACAATTGCTGCGTGAAAGAGATATCCTAAAGCAAATGGGACAAGGTCTGACTATTCCGATGGAGGAAGAGTCCTTGCGTCATGCTGTCCGCTCCATCCAATATTATCTTGAGGATTTGCGCAAGCTGGAAGTAGCCTACCGGGACAAAATAAATCTGCAACACCGTTTACGGGAAACAGAACAATCGCTCGCTATCGCTACCGATGAGTACGATGTGCTTAAGGGTGAGGAAAATACGATTATCCGTGAGCGAGAGCGTTTGGAAAAAGCATTGGAGAGCATCGAGCGTCTACTTGCTTCCGACGACGCACAGGAAATCCAGCAGAAGATCAGATATTGCGCAGAACGACTGGCACAAATCCCGCAAGAGCTGCAAATGATTCAGCATACCAAAGGGCAAACGGAAGCCATCGAAAGAGAACTGCGAATGAAGCAGCGTGAAGTTGACTCCTTACTTAAACAGAAGACAGCACTGCTCGAAGCATGGCGGAAGGTATTTCATGAGGAATACCTGCTCGGTCTGTGGAGATATACGCTTGATCAGCAAACAGAAGAAATACCTCAAGCTGAGGAAACAGAATTGGAAGTACTTAAGCTCGATCAACTGGCAATCCGATCTGTCAAGACATTAGCGCCCGCAATACAGGCGGCAAACCGCGAGCGAGAATCGTACAACAACCGGGTTCAGAACGTATTTGATACGGAACGTCAGGTTCATTTGCTCGAATATCAGGCATCGCTGGATTATACGTTGGCTTATACCGATCGTGACGGCAATCAGGAAGCAATGGAATCTGTTGAAGTCTTGGAAACGACGGAATGGTCCCGTGAATGGGAAGACTTGAAAGCAAGAGCCAA
This sequence comes from Brevibacillus sp. AY1, assembly GCF_029870785.1. Taxonomy (NCBI): domain Bacteria; kingdom Bacillati; phylum Bacillota; class Bacilli; order Caryophanales; family Paenibacillaceae; genus Brevibacillus; species Brevibacillus sp. AY1. The sequence goes on along the minus strand of NZ_JAFLPN010000034.1, from coordinate 12,259 downwards.
GCGGCGGATCATCGTGCTGGAGTATGAAGGAAAGCGTACCCACCCGTACGTTGTTTTGGACAAACTTGGACAAGAAATTGAACTGCAACGAATTCTCCTCACGACAGAAGACAGAAAAATCTTTGAAGAGGTCATTTTGCAAAGTGTCGGTCGAGTGATCAAGCATCGCATCGCCCGCGCGGAGAAGTGGGTAGAGCGGATGAACGAACTGATGCAGCAGCGCGATAGCTCAAGTGGTCTCACGTTCTCGTTGAAATGGGTTCCGCTTGTGGCAGATGATGAAACCCAACTGGATACCAGGGATCTGGTAGATTACCTGCGCCGAGACCCCAAACTGATGCGAGATCAGGATATCGAGCGAATCACGACCCATTTCCGTTCGCGAATTGAGAAAGCGAAACAGGAAGTAGCCATTCAGCGAGAGGCTAGTGGCGAGACGCTGCATCAGGTCATGAAAAGAATTCTGGATTATCGCCAATGGTTCAGCTTTAAGCTCTGGTATCGCAGAGAGGGTGAGCCGACCAAGGAATTGACCGACCGCCATTTCTTCCAGTTCAGTGGTGGCGAGAAGGCGATGGCGATGTATATTCCGCTTTTTTCTGCCGTGTTTTCCCGTTATCAAGAGGCAGACAAATTCTCTCCCCGCGTCATCTCACTGGATGAGGCTTTCGCAGGTGTGGATGAAAACAACATCCGCGATATGTTCGAGTTGGTAGAACAGCTTGGGTTCAACTACATCATGAACTCGCAGGCGCTTTGGGGCGATTATCATTCGGTTTCCCACCTGGCGATATGTGAACTGATTCGTCCGAAAAACGCCGACTATGTAACGGTTGCACGTTATCGTTGGGATGGACATACGCTGCGGATGCTCCAACCTGAATGGACAGAGTTACAGCCAGAATACGATGAGGTAGCGGCTAGTATGGAATGGGATCAGGGAGAGTAACAGATGGGAGACATGCGGGAGACTGAAACAGAGAGGGCGTTACTTAAAGAAGCAATTCGTTATTTCAAAGCAGAAACTAGCGGATATCACAAGCTGTTTCAAGCGCTGCGCAGCAAGTATGAAAGCTACGGTGAATTTGGTGACAAGATTCGTTTGACCAACCTCTCGAACGAAGAAGCAGACAGATTATCCGGACTACTCCGCAAGCGTTACGATCCTGGTAAATCGGCACAAATCAAGCTGGCTGATCTGGAGAATGGCTTGAAGGAGACCAGATTTGGAGAATTGTCACTGCTCCGGCTTGTGGAAGCATACTACCGTGAACCACTGCGAAGTAAAAAGGAGAAAAAGCAACAGGAACAACTCATCTGGCAACAGTTTTGGATTGAGGTGACAGTGGAGCTAAAAGGACTTTTCACACGTGAACCAGACGAAAAGTCGCCATTCTTGCCTGTTTGCATGCGGAGCCAATTTTTTGACTGGTTGCAAGATCTGACCGAGCAACAGGCAACAGGCTCCGTAGCAGTGCGTCAATGGTATAGCTCTGCGCCTGAAGAACTGCGGAAGAGTCTGCGGATGGTCGCACAAGTATTCTGTATTCTTGATGCATTGGGCAAGTCAGAGTATGTTCGGCTTCCGGTATTGGCTGCGAAAACAACAGGGAACCCCCATGCGTTTGATAGCAATCAGGCGCTGGGGAAGCTCTTGCTTTACGCGCTTGCCCATGCCAAAAAGCAAGATGCGCCACAACATGCGGAGGAGATAGCCCAGTTACTTTACGAGCATCGTGTGCTTCGTGATGATCTTTCGTCGCATGTCATGGTTTGTGGAATTACCTATGTGGATGCGGATGAACAGCATAGCGGGAATCATTGGCCAAAACATGAGGTGATTGGCCTACCTCTGCGAACGGTGGTCAACAAGCCTGTCTGGTATCCGGTTATGCGTCCGGTACACACGGATGTACGTGTAGTCTGGGTCATGGAAAATCCCGCTGTTTTTTCGGCTATTGTGGATCGCTGGGAACAACAGATGTCCGATCATCCATATCCACCACTTGTTTGTTCATCGGGACAGTTTACTCTGGCTGTATGGGCGCTATTGGATCGATTGGTGCAGGGGGGATGCCAGCTTTTTTACTCAGGCGATTTCGACCCCGAAGGCTTTCAAATGGCGGCTCGTGTCTGGCGGCGCTATGGGGGAGAAGCAGTGAAGCTATGGCGCTACACCACAAGCGACTATCAACAGGCAATGACGACTCAGTACGAGATTGATGAAGCAAGATGGGATTCGTTTGCCCAGAGTATATTGCAGAACAAATGGGCAGATACGCCTGATTGGTTTCAGGAGATGGTCCAAGCGGTCGTTACGAAGAGAAAACCCGGTTATCAGGAATCGATAATCGATGAGTTATTCGCCGATCTGATTAGTATGTATTGATCAAATACAATGTTTACAGAAGCTCTTAGCGGACGTAATGAACGTTAGGGGCTTCTTCGTACACTTTTTACAGCTGGACCACAACGAGGCCTGATTAAATGACATGTCTAACTTTATGGGGTCACTTCATTTCCCCAATGTTGTCGATGATTTACGCACCCACCTAATCGAAACCTGTCCTGTAATATGTAAATTTTCAAGCACAATAGTACCCATATCCGAAATGCCATACACCGTGTAAATTGCTCGGTTCGTTTGTCTTGTCATCACGATCAGGTCTGAGATGGTATTGTTACGAGTCACACCAAAGCCTTCTCTATTGTTAAAGCTTACTACACACGATTCATTACTTTTTCCGGTTATTTGATTCAGAAATGGAATTCATCACCTCGTGTGTTTAAAGCAAATACGGCACTTGGAGGTCTTTTTATGAAAAAAATGATCGAGAAAATCACACAGTTTCGGGATGAGAGAGGCTGGCTGCCATTTCATAATGAGAAGGATTTGGCTATTTCCATTTCTCTTGAGGCCAATGAACTTCTTGAAAACTTTCAGTGGAAAAGCAGTGAAGAAGCTGTGGCATCATCCGCAGAAAACATTAAAGAAGAAATGGCAGATGTTCTTATCTATCTACTTCAGCTGGCCGATAAAATGGGTATAGACTTAGAAGAAGAAGTTTTTAAAAAGATGGAGAAAAACGCAAGTAAGTACCCGATAAATAACTAGTTTTAAGGAGCCGGCTATGATCATATATGAAGCTACCAAAACAGAATTCATATCCGATGTAATTAATGAACAGCTGGTTGACCGCCTTTATAAATCCTATCAGGAGAAAGTAGGGCGTACATCAAAGCAGGAGATCGTCTCATGGGAGAATTCCCTGCAGAGAATGTGCAATGTCATGCAAGACCAGGAGATCCCTCATGATGCCAGTGTGGCCATTGAGTTTAAAATTCCTAATACATCGAAAAGGGTAGACTTCATTGTGGCCGGCAACAATGGGGAGCAGGACCATGTAGTCATTGTTGAGCTTAAACAATGGTCGGACAACAACTAAGAGATTTCATAAAAAAATATGTCAAAAAAGGCGATCGCCATCAGCTCATCTACCAAATCGAGCATGGTCGAATTCGCCCCTCTAAATCTTTGCAGGATTCTCTGACAAGCATGTTAAAAGGCAATGAAGAATTTTTAATGATTGATGAGCAAAAGGTATTATATGAAGAAGCACTTCATCTCGCCCTCGAATGTGTCAAAAATGATAAGAAGCAAGTGATGGTGATCGAAGGTGGCCCTGGCACAGGTAAATCGGTAATGGCGATCAACTTGCTGGTCCACTTAATAAACCAAGGGCTTATGACACTATATGTTTCCAAAAACTCTGCCCCTAGGGATGTGTATGCTTCTAAATTGAAAGGAACAATTCGTAAAACAGAAATTGATAACTTATTTAAGGGCTCCGGCAGCTTTACCGAATCCTCTTTTAATGAGTTTGATGTCATTATTGTCGATGAAGCCCACCGTTTAAATGAAAAGTCGGGGTTTTACGGAAATCAGGGAGAAAATCAGATCAAGGAACTAATCCATGCCGCCAAATTCACATTATTTTTCATCGATGAGAACCAAAGGGTCACATTGAAAGATATTGGAAGCATCGATTTGATCAAGAAATTTGCAGAGGAAGCAAATGCTGACTTAATTACTGGCCAACTGACATCACAATTCCGCTGTGACGGTTCAGATGCTTATATATCATGGCTGGATGATGTTCTCCACATCAAAGAAACAGCGAACTCCCATTATTATGGAGTGGATTATGACTTTCGGGTATACAATGACCCGAATGAAATGCGAAAAGAAATTGAAAAGCTTAATCAGACAAATAATAAATCCAGATTGCTGGCAGGATACTGCTGGGAATGGCCAACTGCCGGCCGTTATGATACTAGGCATAAGGACATCAGTATTCCGGAACATAAATTCGAAATAAGCTGGAATCTTTCAGACAGCATTTGGGCAATTGATTCAAATTCAGTCAGCGAAGCAGGGTGCATTCACACATCCCAAGGATTAGAATTCGATTATGCTGGAGTCATCATTGGTCCCGACTTGCGATATGAAAATGGCCAGGTAATCACTGATTACACAAAACGCGCCAAGACGGACCAATCCCTAAAAGGCATCAAAATCCTTGCCAAAAAAGACCCAGAAAACGCTCAAGCAACTGCCGATCAAATCATTCGCAATACATACCGAACTCTTATGACCAGAGGGCAAAAGGGTTGTTTTATATTTTGTACGGACCCTACGTTGAATGCTTACTTTGAAGAACGATTGCAGCGAGCAAGAACTTATACTGATGTTTCTCCTGGAAGAGTATTGAGAGTGGCTGAAGATCGGGAGGATTATTAGATAGTGAAAGTGAACTAACCTCCACCTACGCTCACGCTTAGAAATGGAGGCTTCATCTCCCCCTTTCATCAAGCTTCGCAAGATTTAGAAGTGGAAGACTTGCCTTTTTTCTAGACATTTTATCAATCCTTCCCATCTTCATCCTTTTTTGATGCTCCTTCTGCATGGCGATGGCGTCTGAAAGGAACATCATAGACCTATGATATACTAGTAGCAACTAATATGTAGCAAGAGAGAAGTGACCATTTTGAATATCGGCAGAAATGCTCCCTGTCCATGCGGAAGTGGGAAAAAGTACAAAAAGTGTTGTCTATCCAAAGACGAGCTCAGAGGTTTTTCACCATCAGCGCCACTTAATACCCAAGCCCTTCTTATCACATATATAGAACAGGAATTTGATTGGGGTCATTATGTATATGAGTTGTTAGCTAGAAATATTGTCAATTCCATGTATCCCCAATACGAACCTTCTATCATTGCTTCTGCCATTCGAATTTGGAATCTGTACGCAAACGCTGCTCAACCAATTATAAGGAAAACTGGTGCCATGGAAGCTGCTATTGAATACTGTGTTGCTAAAATACTGGATCTTCCTGTGACGCAATCTGAGTTATCGAAAAAATACGGTGTCTCAGTAGGAACAATCTCCAAACGTGCACAGGAAATCCTCAGTGATGAGTGGTTGTTTCATACCAGTTCACCCATCACAAGTGAATTAATAAACACCGTAAGATGGAAAAAACAAGGGCAGCCTTGATAGCTGTCCTTGTTTTACATTTTATTGGTTTTGATAAATTTGACCGTTCGCAGCATCATTTATGGTACGGTTTCCCTGTATCAAGTATAGGTGCGGTTTTTTTTATCTACAATTATAATAAAGAAGAGGTGGTGATAACATGCTGAATAAAGAACTACAAGAACAGCTGATTGAAACGATTAAACAACAGTTAAATCCTGATTTCATCATTCTCTTTGGTTCTTTCTCGAAATGCTTGATACATGAAGAGAGCGATATTGATCTTGCCTATTTTAGTGAACAGCATTTATCATCTTATGAACGTTTTCTATTAGCTAGCGATTTAGCTGCTATAGCTGGTCGTGAAGTAGATCTAATCGATTTAAAACAAATTGATACAGTCTTTACTATGCAAATTTTTGAGCAAGGTATCCCCATTTATATTAGAAATGAAAATGAATTTATTCGTCAAAAAATGCGCGCGTACAGTATGTATGCAACATTAAATGAACAGCGTGCTCCAATTCTTGAATCCATTAAAGAGCGAGGAAGTGTATTTGGCGATGAATGATGTCATTTTAAATAAAACTACGACAATCGAACGGTGTGTCAAACGTATTCACGAGGTATATGAAGGGAATCCTGAAAATTTAAAAGATTACACAAAGCAGGATAGTATCATTTTAAACATTCAACGTGCCTGTGAAGCGAGTATAGACTTAGCCATGCATATTGTCAGTGAACGTAAACTTGGCGTACCGAAAGCAAGTCGAGAAAGTTTTAAGCTATTACAAGAGGATGGATTACTTGACGCTACGTTAGCCAAAACTTTAATGAACATGGTCGGTTTCCGCAATATTGCAGTACACGATTACCAAGCGTTAGAACTTGGTATTTTAGAAGCCATTATAGAAAAGCATATCGATGATTTTAAGATTTTTACAAAAGTAGTGTTACAGCTTGAGGCATAGCTATTTTAAATTAAAATGAAGAAGATATTTTGCGTGTTTTTAGAAAATCCTCGAAAAAACGAAAAGACGAAGGAATTTAATAAAAGATTCTCTCGTCTTTTTGTAACCTTATTTACTTATGGTACGGTTCTCCCCGATTCATTTACTGGTAAAGCATTACTTGAAGATATAGCATTGTCTTCTAAAAACCAGAAGACAATGCGTTTTATATCCTTTCTATCTGGTTCCATTTCAATTTTCTTAATGAGTGACCTGATTAAAACCTTCCTATTTTCATTACTCGCATCCTCAAACAAATCACTAAAGTTCGTTAATGCTTCGTTAACTATTTTTTCGTCTATGGAATAAGACAACAAGATTTTCTCGTTCTCCTTTTCTAAATCACTAATATTTCCTTCTAGTCTTTTGACTTCTTTTTCAATTTTTACGGAAAGTCTATCGAAAGATTCGGCAGAAATTTTTTTAGCAAAATAATCATTATCCAGTCTATCTAATTCTTCCTTTTGCTGCCTTAACTCTTTTTTATAAGCCGCTAACCTCTTTTGTAGTTCTGAAGTATCCTTATGTTTGTCATTGGTTATCTTTTCTAACACATCATTTACAATATCAGCATTAACAATCAGACCATTTATGTAGTCCAGTACCTTTTTTTCAATCATTTCCTTTTTTATTAAATTCGATCGACAAGCCTCTTTGCCCTTAGCATGGTAGTTTTGACACATATAGTAAAAGTGATAACCTGAACCATCTCTTTTTTTAGTCTTACTCATTACCGTACCAGCACCACAAGCGGGGCAACGTAAAATACCTGATAGTAAAAAATCACTTTTAATATTTTTTACGTTTGTAGAAGCCTCTCTATTTCTTTGACACACTTCCTGTACCCTATTCCATAATTCAAAATCGATAATTGCATCATGTATACCGTTTGAACTAATGGGGTCTGTTTTACCCTTTCTCCTATTTTCTTCCCAATCTCTGTAGTTACCCCAATTAACTTCACCTATATATGTTTTATTTTCCAAGATAGTTTTTACAGCATTTATACTGAATTGATTATCTTTCTTGGTCTTCTTTCCTTCTCTATTCAAAATGTTTGTTATCGCCTTATAACCAAGCCCCCTAGCCCTTAATTCAAATATCTGTTTAACTATGTTCTTTTCTTCCTCGTTAATAACTAATTTTTTATCCACTATATCGTATCCTAAAATAATTCCACCATTCCACATCCCCGACATTGCACGTTTCTCCATTCCGGCTGAGACACGTTCTATAATTAGCGCTCGCTCATATTCAGCAAATGTACCCAGTAATGAAATAAACATATATCCATTTGATGTACTGCTATCTATATCACATGTTGATACTAATAGTTTAATGTTCCTCGGATGGAGTTCATTATCTATTAGCATTAAAACGTCTCTGTTCTTTCTTGATATGCGATCTACTTTCCAGACTAAAATTGCATCAAACTTATGGTTTCTCATATCATTAAATAATCTTTGTACATCTGGACGGTTAAAGTTTTTTCCCGAATGTCCACCATCTGTATAGACTTCAACAACCTCATAACCTTTATTTTTTGCATATGCCCTTAATTCATCCTCTTGTCCTTTCAATGAAAAACCCGTTCTTTTTTGCTCCTCTGTACTTACCCGTGTATAGATAGCAACTTTTAATACATTACCTTCCATAAATGTCTCCCCCTTTATTAATGCTCTAGTAAGCTCTAACTTGCTAGAGTTATTAAGTTATTAAATTTAATAGTTATTGATTTTTTGTTACTGAATAATTCAAAATAAGTTCAGCAAGAATTGAAATTAGTTCCTTTCTTTTAATTTCTTCCTCGCTAGGAATCTGGAATTTTTCTTCATCATTATTCAAAATTTTTGTTTCATTTTTATTCATTTGGTTTCCTCCCCTTTCAGGAAGGGTTGTAGTATGATTTTTTAGTGTGAAGGCACCCTCCTTATGAATTAGTTCTTAATTTTTCATGTTCATAATTAATAACGAAATTTACATCTTATGCTATTATTTATGAGTATTTTAACGTATGTTAATAGGCAGTACATGTATCAGCACTTTAACTATTTCCCTTTATCATGCTATTAAGTAGGAAACACTTAATTATCAAAAGCAGCCTAATATTAAGAAAATGCGTTATTTATTTCTCTTTCGAGTTCCTCTTTTAATTTAGGATCGATAACTGGCCTTAATTTTTGCCACATTAGTAACTCAACAACCTCGATGTTATGTTTAGAAAAGAAGGCTTTTAACTGCTCCCATTCCTCTTCCTCAACGCAATCGGTTAGATCATCGACAAGGAAGAAGTCAATGGAGTCTGAATTCCTTTCAATGAAATTCATCATTATTTTCCCAGCAGAGCCGTTTCTAATTGGGTTACTAAACTCGTAATCTACGATATCTTCAAACAAATTTATAAGTTTGATATTATAAACTCTGCAAAAATCATGAATTTTATTTTTAAGTTTATTTACGCAATCATGACTTGATTGTTCTGTCGTTGTAATAACATAAGCGATTGCTTTACTCATTTGGGCACCTTCTTTCTTTTCATGCCCCCGGAGTTGTCCATAACGATTAATTTTCCAAAAGCATAAAGGAGTAAGATATCAATGTCATTTCGCCTCGCTAGGTCATTGTGCATTTGTATTTGAGCGATTCTTGGCTCTTTTGGAGAAGAACAAACATCTTCATAAACCTTAACCAATTCCCACTCATTTTGGTCACATACCATTTGAAAACTATCCATGACAAATTTATGATATGGGTGATTCCTGTGTTCTCTTTTGACACTTACATATCCAATAACTTTTTTCATATAGTTTCACCCCCGTAAATAATTTCAATCAGTTCGTCTATATGGTTGTCTAATGGTCCAACATTCTCCCAATGCATTCCCTCTGAATACATAGGTTTATCATGAACAAGATAAACATCGATATCAGTCTCCTGACTAACAAGTGTTATTAATTCTTCGGAGGCAAAAGAATCTTTGTTAATGGGGTTTTCGATATCGTCATCAATAAAGATGAAACCAAGAAATTCTGTATTGTTTTCCTGACAGTAATTTTTCACTTCGTCACATAATGACCCAATAAGTTCATTATCTGATTTCAGAAAGTCGGCTAATACATAACCCACTGCCTTTTTAATGCTACCTTCTGTTGATGTTTCGGTTGCCAAATATTCCAATAAGCCTTCTTTATTTATTTCTTGATCTAGAGTTGAATTAATTCCCAATTCTTCATAAAATGTTTGGTCTTTATCATGAATAATAAAGATTTCAACCCCATATTCTCTGCTTGCTAATTCATACATTTCTTCACCTAATTTTTCCGAAGGAATAGGATTTTCTAATGAATCTTCGCGAAAAACGAAATCTGTAAAGTATTGTCCCTGTTTCTCACAAAGTTCTAAAATCCCTTTACACTTCTTGAAAATAGTTATCTTATTTGATTTTTTAGGATCATAAATTACTAACCCCATTGCTTTTTTAAACATAATTCATTCCCCCTTACTTAAGGTTAGATAGTTCAAACCATTTATTTTGGACTATAGTTATGAACTACCTTCTGTAATAAAAATAATCTTTCATTTTTCACTTCACATTTAAATAACCTTGTGGTAACATATGTGATACATAGTAATAATCAAGTTGATAATAAGTTATCTTGATACGCTAATATCAATATAACTTCTAGGTATCCATTGGGTGACATGACAATATAATGGTCTAGTGTAAGTTTATGAGATAAACATCCTTACCCTTTACTCTTAAAAGATTAGAAAATTCTCTTTTCTACTAAAAAGTAGCCAAATACTTTTATTTTTTGTTCATAATGTCCCCTGCCTTTTGGAAGGGCTAATAAATAATTCACCCATTTAATGGCAACTTTATAAAAATATCAACCCTCTTGAATGTATTGTGGAAAATAACTTTCAATTTCGTTAATTTTATTATGTTTTTCTAACCATCCATAGACTTGTTCATTGTTAAGAGGAATAATAGTTTCAATTCCCCATGCCGAATTACCATTTGACTCACTATATTTGGTTAGTGGACCACCTTGAACATGTAAAAAAAATTGGCTTGCCTCTGTTACATATAAGTCCTCATACACAAATTTGAAATCATTAATAGGTAACCCATTGGAATACTCTGCTATCAGAGTTGCCTTCTCAGTATCATACACTTTCTTATTGATAATCTTTTTCAACAAAACATCTCCCTTCTAATTCTTCAAAAGTAATAAGAATTTAATAGTTTTAGCCTCATTTCGAATATTACATCGAGAACATTTGTTTTATGTTTTTTGATGTTGATTGCAATTATATAGCACCTTAAAAACCCTTGCAACCCTATTCCGAAAGCATTTTTAGCCCAATTTCGTAGATAAAAAAATCTTTTTCCGAATAAAATACTATTATATCAATCATTTCTTTCACACTTTTTGTAATAATTTTCGTTAAAGTAATCTTTCAAAAAAATTTTCGTAGATAAAAAATATAGTATATTTTTCAACTTGAATTTTTTCGTGTTTATATTGTTCAATCTGCGACATCCAGCTGAGGAAACAATACATCTAACCATCAATAAATTGTCATCAATGTTAACCTTTCAAAAATGCCATAATTACGGCGTTTTGCCTGTTTTTGAGCCATTTTAGCAACTTTATAATTAAAGGACGAATTTCTTCGGGCTTATGCTAATTTCTTATTTTTTTTACTAATAAAGATGATAGTAAAATCTATATGTATTACATGAAATAAATTGAAAAAAATAAATACACCCGAAAAAAATCGAAAAATATGAAAAAAATAAACGATTAGTAACTATTCATAAGAGTTATTTTCATTAATAACTGTTAATAATCAATATGATACATAAAATCATTATAATTAAAGTTAACGCTTATAACGATTAACTTTCAAAATTAATAAACAATGCAGCCAACTTCTTCAAGCTGACTGCACTCGGATTACTTCATAAGATCTATTAATTCTTTTTGTGGAAATGATATGTACTCAGCGCCAACAACTGGTAAATTACTAAGGATAAGCACCTTGGCAGGGAATCTATTTACTCTTGCCCTCCCTATAGCCTGTAACAATTGACTTTCAACAAGATAGAATTGGATTTCCTTCAATAATGTATCATTACTATATGTCGTAAAATAGAATCTTAATCCATTTCTTTCAACAGGCCTGTACTCCATCCTACTTTCCTCAAGTCCCATCCGGTAACCTAAGGTAACACTTATTAACAGATAGGCAATTGGATTAAGATGCGGTGTTCCAATTACTGTGATATTTTCTCCTTTTAGGTTATCAATTCCCTCAGTATTACCAAAATATATCTCTTCATGTTTGCCACCAGTGGAGAAATCTTTATATGTGATGATTTCGCTTTCAGGGTTATAACGTTCCATAAGGTTTTTTGCTAGGCTTTTTAACTCTTTATGATTTTCTTTGATCGTAAATCTACTAAAACTCTTAGATGTTACTTGGAGCATACTGCCAACAGGCTTAACCAATCCTAAATCTACAAATGTAACTTCCTCTCCAAACACAAGTTTAGATATCTTCTCATTAATAGTTGCACTAAGAATGATAGTTTTTTTACTCATGGATAGTTTTTTTCTTTGTATAAAATATCACTAGCGTTGCATTAATTTTTTCACAGCATTCAAAATCATCATAATCTTCGGTATTCAGGTGTTTTCGTGC
>NZ_JAFLPN010000033.1:0-42293 GCF_029870785.1 Brevibacillus sp. AY1 | reverse complement strand
TGCACTTATACTATCTTCCGCTAATCTTTTTAGCGCTTTAGCGCACTTAAACTTTCCGATAGTATAAAAAAACCGATCTTTCCCTAAAGGGAAGATCGGTTTCTTGTTTCCTTACGCGTTCAGTTTGCCTTTAGCGACAGTTGCCAGCTCGTTGAAAGCAGCTTTGTCGTTAACAGCCAGGTCAGCCAGCATTTTGCGGTTTACTTCGATGCCAGCGACTTTCAAACCGTGCATGAGGCGGCTGTAGGACAGGCCATTCATGCGAGCTTGCGCGTTGATACGTGTAATCCACAGTTTGCGGAAGTCACGTTTCTTTTGACGACGGTCGCGGTATGCATACATCAGGGATTTCATTACCTGAGCATTCGCGGATTTAAACAGGCGATGTTTGGAACCGAAGTAACCTTTCGCCAGCTTCAAGATTTTCTTATGACGACGGCGTGTAACAATGCCACCTTTTACTCTTGGCATACTAACTCCTCCTGGTCTTTCCAGCATGGCGGCCGACTTCTAGGCGCTTAGGGAGCTCATGCTGTGTGATGGTGTGTAATCGTATGAAACCTACAGGTATGTGAGCATTTGCTCAATACGTTTTTGATCGCCTTTGGATACCAACGCAGCTTTACGCAGGTGGCGTTTTGCTTTTGTTGTCTTGTTTGCAAACAAGTGGCTACCATATGCGCGGTCACGCTTCAGCTGGCCGGTACCGGTCTTTTTGAAACGCTTTGCTGCGCCTTTATGAGTTTTCATTTTAGGCATCTGAAAAATCCTCCTGTCTAAACTACTAGCTTACTTTTCCGCTTTCGGAGCCAAAATCATGATCATGCTACGTCCCTCGATCTTCGGTTTGCGCTCTGGCGCTGCGAGATCTTCACACTGGGCCGCTACACGCTCCATTACACCAAGCCCGATTTCGGAGTGGGTGATTTCACGTCCGCGGAAACGGATCGAACACTTCACCTTGTGATGATCCTCCAAGAACTTGCGGACGTTGCGAAGCTTCGTTTGAAAATCGTGTTCCTCGATGTTGGAAGAAAAACGCACTTCTTTGAGCTCGATAATCTTCTGGTTTTTGCGTGCTTCCTTTTCCTTCTTCGCCTGCTCGTATTTGAACTTTCCGTAGTCCATGATACGGCATACAGGCGGCTTGGCTGTAGGAGCAACATTTACCAGATCCAATTCGGCTTCTTGGGCAATGCGCAACGCTTCCCTAAAGGGTACGACTCCCAATTGACTCCCGTCGGCTCCGATCAAACGAACCTCACGGGCACGGATCGCTTCGTTAACTAACATTTGATCCTTGCTAATACTTGCCACCCCCGTCAATTTCGAGAAAGGAACAAAAATGTGCGAACGCATTTTGCGCCCGCACATATCTCACCTTGCAAATAAACAGATCCAAAGATCTTTGCATAAGAGTTACCTGTCAACAGTCGTTATAGACGTCGACCCAGGTGAGAAGCTGGGCGCCTCTGCTTGTTCTCGAAGTATGAAGTGTTAATTATACGACCTTTATAATACAGGTTGAAATTTACTTTGTCAAGGCTTGCTCTTTGCTATCCGCCGATGTGAGACATCTCTACCTTGTCGCGTGGCTCAAGGCCAGGCGTTTGCAGAAGTCGCACCTCGGAATAGCGGTCGTCACGCTGCCCCCAGTAGGCATGAATCAACTGACGGATCTGCTCGTCGCTTTGGCCCTCGCGCAATGGTTCGCGCAGGTCAAAACCAGTCGAGGCGAACAGGCAATTGTACATCTTGCCTTCCGCAGAGAGGCGTGCCCGTGTACAGGTGGAGCAGAATGCCTGCGTGACGGACGAAATCAATCCGATCTCGCCATCCCCGTCGACGTAGCGATAGCGCGAGGCGACTTCTCCATAGTAGTTCGGATTGATCGGTTCAAGCGGCATCTCTTGACTGATCATGTCTACAATTTCTTGCGACGGCACCACCTGATCGAGCTTCCAGCCATTCGTGTTGCCCACATCCATAAACTCGATGAAGCGCAGAATATGTCCTTGTTCACGGAAGAAACGTGCCATCGGAAGGATATCATCCACGTTGACGTCACGCTGGACGACCATGTTGATTTTGATGCCAAGCCCGGCCTGCTCGGCTGCCTCAATGCCATTCAGCACATCGGCTACCTTATAGCCACGGCCATTGATTTTACCAAATCGCTCATCGTCCAGGCTGTCCAGACTGACCGTCACCCGATCCAAGCCAGCAGCCTTTAATGCTTCGGCGTGCTTCGCCAAGAGCGACCCGTTCGTCGTCATCGCGATATCCTGTACCCCATCCACCTGGCGAAGCATGCGGATCAACTCAGGCAAATCGCGTCGCATCAACGGTTCCCCGCCCGTAATCCGAATCTTCCCTACTCCGAGCGCGGTAAAAATGCCCGTCAGTCTGGTAATCTCCTCAAAGGTCAGCAGCTTGTTTTGGGGTAAAAAGGGGTAATCAGGTCCAAATATTTCAGCAGGCATGCAGTACTGACAGCGAAAATTACATTTATCTGTGACAGATATGCGGATATCTCGGAGAGGACGTTTGTGTAAATCAAGCATTTGTTCTGACATCGATGACCACTCTCCTTTTCCTATGATCATTATGATAAAGAGGAATAGAGGATTTTTCCGGAATCACGGCAGCTGTAACCGCCCAATGCCTCCACTTCCTGAGCAAACGCCTCCGAGCGAATGCAGGCGAGCAATTCCTCTCCCTCTACACTGCGGTAAAAAGAGCCACTAAGCAACAAGTCGTATCGCTCTTCTGCGACAGGGATAAAATCAAGTTCCATCGCGGATGCTGCCGAATAGATTCCCAGACCGGTATCTGCTGTTCCTCCGGCCACTGCAGCAGCAACGCTCAAATGAGAGACCGCCTCGCGAGAATAGCCGTAGATTTGATCTCTGTCAAGCCCTTCTTGTCCGAGCAGGTAGTCGAACAGCAGTCTTGTACCTGCTCCTCTCTGACGATTCATATAGGTAATCCCCGGCTGAAGCAGATCGTGTACGGAATGGATTCCCCGCGGATTTCCTGGCTTTACCATCCATCCTTGCTGGCGATAGACCAGCTGGATGAGCACGACATCCTGATCGCGGAGGTACTTTTCAATATAGGGCAAATTGTATGTCCCTGTAGCCTCGTCAAACAAATGGACCCCTGCTGCGTGCGCCTCTCCTTTTTGAATGGCTAGGATCCCGCCCATGCTCCCGACATGAGAAGAGACGAGAAAGCGATCCGGATTGGTCTTTCGCAACAAGGAGTGCAGCACGTCCATCGACAGGTCGTGGCTGCCTGTTGCTACAATCGTATTTTCAATCTGCTCCAATGGGCGGTACAGCTCGATGTCCACATTCTCTCCCTGTTCGTAGCCCAGATGTCCAGGGGGGATTCGCAGCAAGCCGTCTGCTCTTACCATCGACATGGTGACACCAGCTGAGCGGGTCAAGGGGTTCGCAATAAATTGACCGTCGATGCAGCCTATCGTCACGCGGATAAAATCTTCAGCGCCCATCACGGACACGATGCGGCGTCCCATCGTTGCCTTGACGCGCGGACGCTCAGGCTCCAGCAGTCCGTAATAGTGATGGACCAGCGTGCGAGCAAACCACTCCAGATTCAGATAAGCCGATACAGGATAGCCCGGCAGCCCGATGATCGGCTTGCCTTCCACCATTCCAACCACCACTGGTTTGCCTGGTCGGGTGGCTACACCATGCGTCAACACTTCCCCCAGCTCTTCCACCACATGAACCGTGAAATCCTCGCGTCCGGCTGACGAGCCTGCATTCAAGAGTACCATATCTGCATCCTGCACCGCTGCTTTTACAGCATCTCGAATGAGCGCGTAGTCGTCCTTGACGATCCCGTGGTAGATCGGCTCAGCGCCCCATTCCTGCAAATAAGCGGAGAAAACCGTACCGTTAAATTCGATGATCTCTCCTTCCGCTACCTGATCAGAAGGTTCGATCAGCTCCGTTCCGGTCGGGATAATCACCACGCGCGGTTTGCGCAGTACAGGTACCGTGACATTGCCGCCTGCCAAAAGCGCACCCAGATCAACTGGTCGCAGCTTGTGCCGATCGGCAATGATCACCTCGCCTACGACAACATCCTCTCCGATGGGGCGAATGTGCTGCCAAGGAGCGACGGATTCCAAAATCTCAATCGTGTCATCATCGATTTGATGGATGTGTTCGATCATGATCACCGCATCATAGCCTTCCGGAATCGGATCTCCGGTATCGACCTCGACATACGCTTCTCCCCGTTTGAGACAGACAGGGTGCTGCTCATCAGCACCATAGGTCATCTCCGCCTTGACGGCTACACCGTCCATCGCGGCGGCGTGAAAATTGGGCATCGATACCTTCGCGTAGATCGGTTCGGCTGTCACCCTTCCCAATGCTTCCCGGGTCGGGATGATCTCCACTTGCGGCGAGAAGCGAACACTTTCTACGATTCTCTGCTGCGCTTCCTGCAGTGGCGTGTCTTCCAAGTAGATTTTGCGCATCGTTCTCCTCCTGCTTACACTTCTACATTCCAATGTACCAGACTAGTGAAATAGATGTACACGGACAAATTCGCCTTCCATGATTCCTTCCTTGTTCGCAGCTATCTCTACCATACCGTCGCTCTTTACCAAAGTCGAGATCAAGCCTGATTTGCCAAAAACGGGCTGTGCCCACCACTCCTCGCCCCGTTTTTCCAGCTTGACGCGCACGTAATCAGAGCGCCCTACTGCTGAAGGGATATTGCGAGAAATTCGAGCCATGATTCGCTTGTCCAAATGACTGGGTAGAACTCCCTCCAGCTGGGCAATCAACGGAGCAGTGAAGAGGTGGAAAATGATCAAAGCAGATGCCGGATGCCCTGGCAGACCCATGATCGGCTTCTCCCCTGCCTTGGCCAATATCGTCGGCTTGCCAGGCTTGATCGAAACACCGTGCACCAGCACTCCAGGATCGCCCAAAGACTGCATCACCCGTTCCGTATAATCGCGTGTACCTACTGAGCTGCCTCCAGACAATAGCAGCAGATCTGCCTGCTGGAACAGCTCCTGTGCTCTCGAAAAAAAGGCGTCGAAATCATCCTGGACGATGCCTCCTTCTATCACCTCTGCTCCACACGCACGTGCCGCTGCTCCTATCGTCATGCTGTTGATATCGCGGATCTCGCCAGGAGCCAGCTCTTGCTTGTCGGAAGGCACAATCTCATCTCCCGTAGACAAGATGGCGACGATTGGGCGGGGATACACGGACACGCTTGTTTTCCCGATCGCTGCCAGCACTCCCAGATCCTGCGGACGAAGACGCTGACCCGCAGCCATAACCAGCTCCCCTGTCTGTACATCGTCTCCTGCCCGAATCATATTTTCACCTGGTGCAACCTGCCGAAAGACATTGAGCAAATCGCCAACTTCCTCGACATGCTCGATCATCACTACGCTATCCGCCCCATCCGGGATCATGCCGCCGGTCGGTATGGCTTGAGCCTGTCCTTCACGCAGAAGAAGCCCAGCTATCTTTCCCATCTCAATTTTCCCTTGTATATCCAAAAAAGCAGGCAACGAATCAGAAGCTCCGTACGTGTCTTTCGCCCGTACTGCGTAACCATCCACCGTTGAACGCGAAAAGTGCGGAACCTGCTCGGCAGAAATCACGTCTTCTGCCAGGACCAAGCCAAGCGCTTCTCCCAGTGGAAGAGTGACCGGCTGACGTACTGGTGCGAATTGCCTAGCAATCACTTCCAACGTCTCGGCGACTGTTTTTACATTGAAGAATTTCATCATCGTCCTCCATTATCTGCAAGCGTGTGCGCGTATGCTCAAAGCTCTAACTTTTTCAACATTCTGATAGTATAATAAAAAGAAAAAGGAGATTTTTCCAATATGAAAGTAAAAGTTTTTGCCAACTTTCGAGAGATCTGTCAGGGAAAATCGGTGGAAGTCCCCTTGGATAACGGTGATCGCGTCATCGACATCATGGAGACTCTGATCCAGATGTATCCTGCACTGGAAGACGAGGTCTTCACACCGGAGCGAACATTCAAACCTTTTGTACATGTATTTATCAACGGTCAAAATATCATCCACGCCCATGGCCTGGAGACTCGTGTCAAGGAAGACGATCAATTTGCGCTGTTCCCGCCGGTAGCAGGAGGCTGATATGGTCGAACATACGATGGAGCTGCGCGGGATTCGAATCGCTCACCTGATGACGTATCTCATCGAATGCGGAGGTCACGTCGTCGGACAAGTAGGAGATGCTCCTGACAAGGATGCTCTCCCCCTGCTGGTCAGATCAGATCAATGGAGTGCGCAAATCATGCGGGAGGAAACGGTCACCATCACCTCCCGCTTTCACGTCAACGCTGTCTTTATCCATTTTACTTCTGAGGAAGAAGCCGTGCTGTCACGGCTCTTGGAGCGCTTCCGACTCAAGGTAATCCGCGTAGGAGGGTGATATAGTAAGGAAAAAGGCGGAGAATAACTTCCACCTTTTTCCATTTTTGATTATACGATGTTCAATTCCTTCAGCTTGCCTTCTGGAACAACGCCGTCTACCCAGCCGCGCACCTGGTAGTACTCATTCAGCATGAGATCCAGCTGGCTCACATGGCCTGCACTGTTACCAGTAGCTGGCTCTTCCGTAAAGCGCTTCGGCAAATGGTCATCCTCGCGCTTGTTGAAGCCTGCCAGATTGTTGTAGTGGCGCTCCAGGTTGTAGATGCGCTCGCCGATCTTCATGACATCGTCAGCAGTGACCGGAACCCCTGTCATCGCCGAATACTGTTCAGCGTAGTTCTCTGCGTTTTCCGAGAAGGAAGAGAACTTGCAGATGTTCATGGAGTCAGAGAAGGCCAGCATATCCTGGAAGATCATCAAAAGCTCGCCTTTTCCTTCTGGCTTCAGACGATCTGTCGGCATCGGAATGCCTGCGATCTCGCTTGCAACCGTATAACCGCGCAGGTGGCAAGCACCGCGGTTGCTCGTCGCATAGCCTAGACCGATGCCTTGGATTCCGCGTGGATCGTAGGCCGGAATCGCCTGGCCTTTGACGCACATCGCCAGATTCTGATCGCCGAAGTGCTTCGCCGCACGTACGGTACCTTCGGCCAGTACGTCTCCGATGCCTTTGCGGAAGACCATCATCTCAGTCAGCTCGATCATGCGGTCAGCGTCGCCCCAGTCGACTTTTTCCTCTGTCAACCCACGCTCATAAGCCTCCATCATGCAGGAGAGGGTGTTGCCGAGCTCGATCGTATCCATGCCGTGCTCATTGCAGAGGTTGATCAGGTAGGAGATCGGTGCAGCATCGCTGACTCCGCAGTTGGCGCCAAGTGCCCAGCCAGACTCGTACTCGAAGCTCTCCACCCGCGTCTTGTATTTGCCTTCCTTAACCTCTACTTCTTTTTTGCAGGCGACCGGACAGGCGTGGCAGGTGTTGTCCGCGACCAAGAGTGTTGCATTCACGGTCTCCCCGCTGTGTCCCTCTGCACCTTCCCAATGCGTGAACTTGGAGTTCATCGACGGCAGGGCTCCAACTTCATTGATGATATTCGTCAAAACGTTGGTTCCGTATACAGACAGGCCGCCTTTTTTGGGAGCGGTCAAACCGCCTTCCATGATCGCCTTGAGCGCCTTCTGGTTGGCTTTTTTGTACTCCTCGTCCTGTGCTGGCTGCGGCATGTTTCCTTTCTGTGCCGCCTTGATCACGATCGCCTTCAGCTTTTTGTAGCCCGCTACTGCTCCCGTACCGCCACGGCCGGCAGAACGGTCATGCTCGTTCATAAAGCCCGCATAACGCACCAGGTTTTCTCCCGCTTGTCCGATACAGATCACACTCAGGTCTTCTTTGCCATAGCGGTCTTGCATCGCTTTGACGGTCCCTCTCGTTCCCAGACCCCACACGTCACTGGCATCACGCAGCTCTCCCTGGCCATTCTCGATGTACAGATAGACAGGCTTGTCGCTTGCGCCCCTGAAGATGACGTTGTCAATTCCAGCCCATTTGAGGCGTGCGGCAGACCATCCGCCCATGTGGGAATCCGTCACGGTACCCGTCAACGGCGATTTGGTCACCATGCAGAGTCGTCCGCTCATCGACGAGCGCGAACCTGTGACCGGCCCTGTCATCAGACAGAGCATGTTGTCCTCTGAGAACGGTTCGACTTGCGGTCCGTTGTCGTAGACGTATTTGACACCCAGCCCTCGCCCACCGATAAACTTGCGCGCCAGCTCTTCGTTGATCTCCCGATAATCCACAGCGCCTTTAGACAAATCAACCAGTATTTCGCGATTCTTGAAACCACCCATTTTCACGGCTAGATTCCTCCATTTCTTCATCTACATTAAAAACGCTGACAATGCTTACCAAGTTCGACTTTTTTCTGGGTTTTCCTTCCTATATATCCTGAAAAAACGTGAATATACCTAATTTTACGATAATTTTGTTGCGTCTTGACAAATGGTAAAGTATGTTAATATTAAGCCCAAATCACGTTAAACCAACTTAACCAAACTAGACCGAATTCAACCAAACTATAAAATGGGGAGGTGGCTTTTTGGAAGATGAGTACTTAACACCAGACGAGGTGGCTGTCGAGCTCAAGCTGACTCGCTATACAGTCTATGAAATGATCAAGCGAGGAGAGCTGCCCGCCTCCAAGATAGGACGAGCCTTGCGTATTTTGCGAAGTGACTTGGGCGTGTTCATGCATCGCAACAAATCAAGAGATGAGCTGTATCTTCCTGCTCAGCCTGAGCTTGTCCGGCCCGCCGAGCAGACCTACGAGATCCTTTTTGCTGGGAGTCACGATCTGACGATTGATCTGCTCACCCGTATGCTGGCGAGGCGCGGAACAACCCTGTTGCCGGCATTCTCAGGCAGTCTGGACGGGCTGATTGAGTTGTACAAGGGACGCGTCGAGATGGCTGGCTGTCACTTGCTCGATACCGCCACAGGCGAATACAACCTGCCCCATGTTCGGTGTCTGCTGTCTTTTGACCAGGTGAAGGTCATCAATCTCGTCAACCGCTGGCAGGGCTTGATGGTTCCGAAGGGGAATCCGCGGATGATCACCAGCTGGGAGGAATTGCTGAGCGGGCACCATCGCATCGCAAACAGACAGCGTGGCTCGGGTACTCGGCTGTTATTGGACTACAAAATGCGTCAAATGGAGATCACTCCAGATCGACTGCCTGGCTATGAACAGGAATGCACGACCCATTACGCGACAGCATCCCAGGTCTTGCAGGGAAAAGCTGACGTCGCATTGGGGATTGAAAGCGTTGCCAGAGGACTTGGTCTTGATTTTTTCCCGATTCAGGAGGAGCGTTACGATTTGGTCATTCCGACTCGACTGTTGAGGCAGGAACGCTTTCAAAGCCTCCTGGCCGTATTGCGAGATCCGTCATTCAGACAAGCCGTCGTCGCACAAGGCGGGTACAACGTTTCGCTGACCGGCAAAGAGCTTGCCAGCATTCCTTAGATATTTCGATCTTATTTTGGGAGATGAGAAGATGAAAGTTGCACGCACCGTTTCTTCCTTTTTCTTATTGTCACTAGTCCTGTTGCTCGCTGCCTGTAGCTCCACGCCATCGCTTTCGACCGCCACCCAGCAGGTAGCCACCCAGCAGGTACCCGCGCCTGAAGCAAGTCCCCCAGCGTCACAGCCGGCTCCCGCTCCTGCACCATCGGCTGAAAACAAAGAAATTGTTCTTGCTACCACGACCAGTACACAGGATTCAGGATTGCTCGACGCCCTCTTGCCGGAATTTCAAAAACAGTCGGGCATTACCGTCAAAGTCATTGCTGTCGGGACGGGACAAGCTATCAAGCTAGGAGAAGAAGGCAACGCAGATGTCCTCCTCGTCCATTCTCGAAAGGCCGAGGAGGAATTCGTGACCAAGGGCTTCGGCATCAACGCCTACGATGTCATGTACAACCAGTTCTATATCGTGGGTCCAGCTGATGACCCCGCCGGAATCAAAGACGTGCAAAGCGCCAAGGACGCCATGAGCAGGATCGCAGAAAAACAGGCATCTTTTGTCTCGCGCGGCGATGACTCCGGCACAGATAAAAAAGAGAAGAGCATCTGGAGCGAAGCACAGATCAAACCAGAGGGCAGCTGGTACATCTCCTCCGGTCAAGGCATGGGCGAAACCCTGCAGATGGCGGATGAAAAGCGAGCCTATACCTTGACAGATGAAGCCACCTTCCTCTCCCGGAAGCTAAACCTCGAGGTACTGGTTCAAGGAGACAAATCACTCTTGAATCCGTACGGGATCATCCAGGTAAAGTCGTCCACCAAGCCAGAAGAAGGCATGCAGCTGATACAATTTTTCACGGGTGAAATCGGACAGAAGCTGATTGGCGAATTTGGCAAGGAAACGTATGGCAAAGGGCTGTTCGTTCCGGATGCCAAGAAGCGCTAGGAGCTTTTTCTCATGATGACCCAGGATGTCTGGGAGGTCATTTGGCTCTCCCTGCAAGTCACGACTGTATCGGTTCTGATCGGGATGCTGCTCGGCATTCCGACCGGCACCTTTCTAGGACTATACACGTTTCGCGGCAAGAGACTGGTCGTCGCCCTTATCTACACCTGTATGGGACTGCCTCCCGTGCTGGTCGGTGTCGTCGTCTATATGCTCCTCTCCCGCTACGGACCGCTTGGCGCCTTGGGACTGCTGTTCACTCCGGAAGCGATGATCATCGCACAAATCGTACTGGTGACACCGATTCTCGCGGGGCTGACCATGTCCGCTGTGCAAGCGAAGGAACGCGCCTATTGGGAGACGGCGAAAAGTCTCGGAGCCAGTCCTGTCCAAATGATGCTGACAATCGTCAAGGAGGCTCGGGGGGGGATCTGGTCGGGTGTGGCAGCCGCTTACGGCAGAGCCATCTCGGAAGTCGGAGCGGTGATGCTGGTCGGTGGCAATATCGAACATCATACCCGGGTCATGACGACGGCGATTATTCTGGAGACGCGCACCGGCAACTTTACCGCTGGTCTGCAATTGGGACTCGTGCTCCTGGCCATCAGCTTCCTCTTTAACAGCTTTCTGATGGCCGGTGTTTTGAACCAGATGAGAAACGGGAGGAGGTAAGGGAATGAACCGTATAGAAGTGCGCAATCTGCAGGTCAGCTACGGAAATAAAACAGTATTGGCTGTGGAGCATGCTTCGTTTGAGCGAGGGAGATTTTACGGAATCGTCGGCCCTAGCGGTGCTGGAAAAAGCACGCTGCTTCGCGTCATCAATCTGTTGGAAAAGCCCGCCTCTGGCTCTCTTCAGCTGTTTGGCGATGAGACAGATTTGACTTCCCTCTCCTACTCGAAAGGTTTGCCTCTCCAGCGGAAAATGGGGTTTGTGGCGCAAAAGCCGTCAATGTTTCACGCTTCTGTCTACGAGAATGTCTCACTAGGGCTGCGCTATCGCAAACGTGAAAAAGCGGAAATTCAAATGCTGGTACAAGAAGCCCTCGATCTGGTCGAGCTGTCACACCTCGCCGACCAACGCGCAAATACGCTGTCTGGCGGCGAGGCCCAACGGATTGCTCTCGCCCGTGCTCTCGTCATCAAGCCCAAGCTGCTCTTGCTCGATGAACCAACAGCCAGTCTCGACCCGTACAATATCTCCATCTTTGAGCGAGTGATCCAGACGTTTCACCGGCAGACGAACACGACGGTACTCATGATTACGCACAATCTGCCTCAAGCCAGACGGCTGGCGCAGACCTGTCTGTTTGTAAATAAAGGACGAATCGTAGAGTGGGCCGATACGGATGCGTTTTTTAACCGCCCCGCTTGCATCGAGCTGCAGGATTTTGTCTCGGGACGCATGATCTGCTGATCTGAGGAAGGAATAGACGATGGATACGGCTGGTATTCCACTCAAATCCTAAGTCGGTGGACATCATGGGAAACCCAGTGAATCGTAGACTCTTCAACGTGCAAAACCCGTCTCTTCAAAAGGGACGGGTCTGTTATTTCTAGGATAACGCAGGCCATCATATAGTCATGTCCATTATGCTATGATCTAATCAGGAATTGAAAAAAGGCTGAAAAGGTGGAGGGTTATAATAGAAATAGATAAAATGCAATTTCTGCCCATTCTCCCCATAGCCCTTTTTCTATCTGCTACCATGATTTATTTTGATGTTTTGGGTCGGATATTTGGTGGAATGAACGGTGTGTTGTAGGGCCAGATTATTCTGCTGACCTGAGGAAAGGAGTAGACGATGGATACAACTGCACGGTATTCACGCCAGATCCTGTTCTCCCCTATCGGAGCAAAGGGACAAGAGCAGCTGAAGCAAAAGAAGGTGGTAATTGTCGGGATGGGCGCACTCGGAACCGTTCTCGCCAACCACATGGTACGGGCAGGAGTGGGTCAGGTTCGATTTATTGACCGTGATTTTGTCGAAGCCAGCAATCTGCAACGTCAAATGCTCTACGACGAGCAGGATGCCAAGGAGCATCTGCCAAAAGCAATTGCTGCTGAGGCCAAGCTGCGAGCGATCAATTCCGGCGTCCGTATAAACGGAATTATTGCGGACCTGCATGCCGGCAATGCTGAAACGCTGCTTCAGGATGCCGATGTAATCCTCGACGGGACGGACAATTTTCAGGTGCGTTACCTGATCAACGATGTCGCGGTCAAGCACCGGATCCCCTGGGTGTACGGCGGTGCTGTCAGCTCTCGCGGGATGTTCGCAGTGATTCGCCCCGGGATCACCCCTTGCTTTCGCTGTCTGTTTCCACACGCTCCTGTCGGCAGAGGTGAAACCTGCGATACCGTGGGCGTGATCGGTCCGATCATCCATATTATCGCCTCCTATCAGGCGACGGAAGCCTTAAAGATATTGATCGAAGCACCCGGTACAATCAACTCCACTCTGGAGCAGTTTGATCTATGGGACAACGACAGGATGGCGATGGACATTTCTCAGGGCAAAAATCCCGCATGTCCAGCCTGCGCACAGCGAAGGTTTGACTATTTGGAGCTGCATGGAGCGGGAGGAGAAACAGAGGAATTCGTCTCCCTGTGCGGCAGAGACATGATCCAGATCAGTCCCCTTCACCACCGCGCTGTCGATCTTGGATTGCTTGCCGAGCGCTTCGCCCCGCTCGGAAGCGTAGAGCAGAATCGCTTCTTGCTGCGCTTTCACGTCGACAATCACACCTTGGTTTTCTTCGCGGACGGTCGTGTCCTCGTGCAAGGGACTTCGGAAATAGCAGTCGCGAGGTCGCTGTACGCGAAATATGTCGGGCATTGAGGGAGACTTCATGACAGGCAAACAGAAAAAGAGGCTGATCCTTTCGTCCGAAGACGTCGGAATCAGCCTATTCTTTTCCCTTTTACTGTCCTGCTATTGCAGAAGGAAGCGAGTCATGCTTCGCCTGTTCTGCCTGTTGTCGCTTCTCCCACATGCGTTGACCCTGATGGAAGAATGGGAAGGCAATGAAGGTGAGCAGCATGAGGATGCCAAAAATAAGCGGTCCTTGTCCAAAGCCTAATGTACCGAGCAGGATTCCTCCGAGCCAAGCGCACAAGCTCTGCCCGATAAATGCAAATCCCCCTGCACCGTAATAAGCTCCTCTCAAATGATCGGGAGCAATTTCCCCAATCAGCACATCGCCAATGACGAAGCACAGAATTTCTCCTATTGTAAACAGCACCATGGACAAGGCAAGCAGGTATAAGCTCTCAAAGATGCCAAAGCCAAAAAGACCGATCCCAAACAACAAGCAACCCGCTTTTAAAGATGTCAACGCAGAAAAACGCTTCATCAGCTTTCCTAATGGATACTGGAACACCAGCACAGACAAGGTGTTGACTACGAAAAGAAACGAATACGCCTCCACCCGGTCGTGACCAATGTATTGGGACAGTGTCGTATCCAAGTGGGAATAGGCCCCTGCCACGAAAACATTGCCCAGCAGAAAATACAGAAATACTTTATCCGTAAAAACGATTTGCACCATTTGCTTCATTGGAACATTCGTCGTTTTTTCCGGAATACCGTGCGTAAAGATGAGCATGAAAATGATCAATAGCACGGTATACAAAACGAAAATGCTCGCACTCACCATAAACGGCAAAAACGATGACGATCCGCCAACACCAAGCTTTAGCCCTACGAGCGGTCCTATGGCTCCGCCGATGTTAATCGCGAAGTAGCGTGCGTTAAAAGCGTCTGAACGCCGCTCAGCCGGTGTGACATCTGCAAGCAATGCACATGACGTCGGTTCGAATACGCTTCGGCAAAGACCGTTGCAAGCACTGAGCACGAAGAACATCCAGGTAGCGTCCGCTATCGCAAAGCCTGCAAAAACGAGACTCCAAACCCCCATCGAAACGATCATCACCGGGTATCTGCCGAAGCGATCTGACAGTGCCCCCCCGAAAAAGCTGCTGATTGTTCCTGCCAGCAGGCTCACCGCTAAAATGGCGCCGATCGTGGCAGGGTCTATTCCCTTTACCTTCCCCAAGTAAATACCCAAAAACGGGATGGTCATGAAAAAGCCTGTGCGGGATAAAAAGGTACCCACGATGATTCCCCAGGCAACCGGATGGAAGGAGCCGCGCTTCCCTGTTATTTTTCGATCCGTTCGCATTTGTGTCATCCTCTTCTTTCTCTCCACATCCCATGTGCAGGTTTGGTCTTGATGCTTTCATTATCCTCTATCCAAAAAGGGACAAAAAGTGTATGATTCCACCAAAACCGTTCACCTTTTACGAAGAAATGGGGAATTGACGTGCAAATTGTGCTGCATTATTTGGAGCTCTCTCTCTTCTTCCGGGACCAATCTTCTTCTGTTCAGACTCCCCTCCCCGTAACGGTCGAGAAGCTGTCAGGCGTGTGGCATTGCACGCCGCGCTACGTCAAACTGATCGTCCGCAAGCTCTGTGATCTGAATTGGATTGACTGGCAGGCCGGAAAAGGGCGTGGGCACTCATCCGTTTTGACGATGCAAAAGGATGCAGATGAACTGCTCCAGGAAGTGGCCAGAAGCAAAGTCGAGCAAGGGGAAGTAAAGGAAGCGATGAATTTGATGAGCCGTTTTGGCACGGCTGTGGTCAAAAAGCGATTTATGGAATGGTTATCCCAAGGAATGGGCTTTTCTACAAAAACGGTGTCTGATCGGCTTCAGGATACGCTACGATTGCCTGTTTACCGGGCCATCTACACACTGGACCCCGCAAACGTATATTACGCTTTCGATTGTCACATGACGAGCCAGATATTCAACACACTTGTGGAATACGATCATGCGAGCAAAACGATCGTCCCATGCATGGCTCATTCCTGGGAAGTCAGTCAGGATGCCCGCGAATGGATCTTTCACTTGAAAAAAGGGATTTTGTTTCACCATGAGCGAGAGTTGACGGCTCATGACGTCGTATACTCGCTCAATCGGTTTCGATTGAATCCAAAGCGCTATCCAGCCAGCTGGATGTTTCAGGATGTCGAGCAACTAGAAGCCATCGACCCTAAAACTGTCCGCATTCATTTGCAAAAGCCGAATTATTTCTTTTTGCGTTTTTTGTGTGCGGTCTATGCCAGTATCGTTCCTGAAGAAATTGCGCAGAAGGAAGGAACGGATTTTTCCAAGCAACCGATTGGAACAGGGTCCTTTCGCTTGGTGCAACGCGATGACGGGATCTGTATTCTCGAGGCCTTCTCCTCCCATTTCCGCGGCAGACCGCTTCTGGACCGGGTCGAAGTGTTGATCCTGCCAGAAATGGATGAGGGCTGCCTGAAGGAACCAGACTGGACCTCCGTCAGAACATCACATGGCGATACTTCCATCCATTCCGCGGAACTTGCAGACGATTGGTGCGGAAGTGAAACCGTCGAATCGTGCTCCACTTTGCTCGTCTTCAACCAGTGGAAATCCGGGCCGCAGAACCATCGTGGTTTCCGGGAAGCTCTTCATCACATTCTGGATCGCAGACAAATGATTGAAGATTTGCAAGACAACCTGATGCTGCCATATCCAGCGAAGGGCTCTCGCACCCCGCTTTCGGAATCCGAACCCGTGACGGAAGACGGTTTACCCGATATCGATGCCCTCCTTGCTTCCAGCGGGTACCAAGGAGAGCCCTTTCACTTGACGACAAACACCCAATGCCAGCCAGAGGCTGAGTGGATCCAGCGACGCTGTCAGTCGTTTGGGATCCATGTGGTCATTCAAGTCGATAACGCCATTCACGCCCCGATCCATTCCGCCTATGACGCTCGATTGTTTGGATTTGTCAGCAATATGGATGACGAGAGCCTGCTGGAGGCGTATCAGCAAGAAAACTACTTGCTGCCTGCCTTTGATGATAAGATGAAGACAACCGTGAACGAGCTGGTGCAGTCCATCATGCGCGATCCGAATGAAAGGGAGCAAAAACGAAAGCTTGCTGATTTGGAAGAACACATCAGAGAAACGCATTCCATCCTGTTTCTGGTCTGCAAGAAAAGCAGCGCTTCTTATCATAAATCCGTTCGTGGTGTAACGATCAACTCCTATGGCTGGATCGACTTCCACAAGATTTGGTTTCAGCCGCAAGCATTGCGCAGCACCTAGTACAAAAAGGGCCATCCCTTCTTACGAAGGAACAGCCCTGTTTTCTATACGTCGAGATTTACTTCATATCGTTGATTTCAGTACGAATTTTTTCGATAAAGGCTTCAACTGACATCGCGCCTTCATCACCTACACCGCGACGGCGTACAGACAATGTGCCTTCCGCCATTTCTTTTTCCCCGATTACCAAGCTGTACGGGATTTTTTGCACCTGTGCTTCACGGATTTTGTAGCCGATTTTTTCGTTGCGTGCATCCAGCTCAACGCGGATACCAGCTTGCAGCATTTTTTCCTTCGCTTGTTCTGCGTACGACACATGAACTTCGTTGATGGTCATGATGCGAGCTTGAATCGGTGTCAGCCAGGTTGGGAATGCGCCTGCATAGTGCTCGATCAGGATACCGATAAAGCGCTCCATCGATCCGTACATGGCACGGTGCAGAACGACTGGGCGATGCTTTTCGTTGTCCTGGCCAATGTAGGACAGATCGAATTTCTCAGGCATCTGGAAGTCGAGCTGGATGGTACCGCATTGGTGGCGGCGTTTGAGCGCATCTGTGATCTGGAAGTCAATCTTCGGACCGTAGAATGCTCCATCGCCTTCTTTCACTTCATACGGCATGCCGGCATCTTCCAGCACTTTTTTCAGGGAGCTTTCTGCTGCTTCCCACAGCTCGTCGGAGCCCATCGAATCCTCTGGACGAGTGGAGAGGGCTACGCTGTATTCGAAACCGAACACTTTGTATATAGAATCGATCAGCTTGATCATGCTTTTGATTTCGCTTTCGATCTGGTCAGGGCGCACGAATACGTGGGCGTCATCCTGGCAGAAGGTGCGAACCCGCAGCATTCCGTTCAATGCACCAGAAAACTCGTGGCGGTGAACCTGACCGAACTCTGAGTAGCGAATTGGCAGATCGCGGTAGGAATGCATGGTGTTTTTATAGATCATCATATGACCTGGGCAGTTCATTGGCTTGAGCGCGTAGGTCGTATCATCTACCTCAGAGAAGTACATGTTCTCATGGTAGTGATCCCAGTGACCGGAATTCTGCCAGAGGCGTTGGTTCATGATGAACGGCGTGCGTACCTCTGTGTATTGTGCCAGCTGCTGCAGACGGCGGGAGAATTGCTCCAGCTCATTGCGTACAGTAAAGCCGTTTGGCAGGTAGAAAGGCATGCCTGGCGCTTCCTCGGAGAACATGAACAGCTCCAGCTCTTTCCCCAGCTTGCGGTGGTCGCGTTTTTTCGCTTCCTCGATGAAATGGAGGTACTCATCCAGCTCTGCTTTTTTCGGCCAAGCTGTTCCATATACGCGCTGGAGTACCTGGTTATCCGAATTTCCGCGCCAGTAAGCACCTGCTACGCTCATCAGCTTGAACGCTTTGATAAAGCCAGTGGATGGCAAGTGAGGACCACGACAAAGGTCGAAGAATTCACCTTGCTCATACAGGGTAATGGTCGAGTCTTCCGGCAGATCACGGATCAGCTCCAGCTTCAGGTGATCATTCAGTCCTTGGAAGATTTCAGTCGCTTCGTCACGGCTTACTACCTTGCGACGGATCGGCAGGTCTTCCTTCACGATTTTCTCCATCTCTGCTTCGATCTTGCTCAGATCTTCTGGAGAGAGGGAAACCGGGATGTCCATATCGTAGTAAAAACCATCCTCGATCACCGGACCGATACCGAATTTCACTTCTTTGCCGTAAATGCGTTTGACAGCTTGAGCCAACAAGTGAGCTGTACTGTGACGATATACTTCCAATCCGTCTGCAGAATCAAGAGTGACGATCTCGATAGCCGCATCTTCATCCAGAGCGGTATACAGGTCTACTACTTTGCCGTCTTTTTTTCCGGCTACTGCTTTCTTTTTCAGGCTTGCACTGATGGAGCCTGCGATTTCTTCGATTGTAATTCCAGCGTCATACTGACGGACTGCACCGTCTGGAAAAGTAACATTGATCTGAGCCACGATTCATTCTTCCTTCCTCATTGAAAATAAAAAAACACCCATCCCAAAAAGGGACGAGTGTTGACTCGCGGTACCACCCTACTTCGAGCTTGTTCGAGATATGGCAAACAAACTCCTTCGTTCCAATAACGGCTTTTCACCGGCTTGCCGTTAATAGAAGACCAAGCTTCGTTCCCGGCAGCTACTTGAAGGGGGTAGATCAATACGCGTTCGCAGCGAGCTTCCAGCCAATGTCTCGCCTCTCTAGAGCGCCCTGCATACCGTCCATGTCCTTCTCATCGTATTTGCATTCATGTGAACTTATAGTTGTTATTATAGTTTAGACGGATTATGCACGTCAAGTACGCGTCTCCCCGCCAAACAAAGCTGGCACGAGTGACAGGTGCTCAGGCGGTTATCAAAAATGCTGCGAATGGTCTGGGTCAGCCCAGGTTTGTCCGACGCCATATGAAGGACGATCCGCTGCGGAGCCAGTGTAACGAGCGCACTCACCAGATAATCCTCATCGCGGCAATTTTGTTCCTCCATGTTGAGCACCGAATCCAGTTGATCCATCCATAGTCGATTTCCTTTTTCGTCATAAAGATGGAAGGGTTTGTCCACACTAGGAACGATGTGTACCACTTCCTGCTTGATATCCTGTACGGCAATAAAATAGCGCAGCAGTTCTACGAATTCCTCGTACTGCTTTTCTTCAAGGTATTCATCAATTCCCGTCTCGACTAGTTCAAACAGTTCATTCCAGTGATCTTGAAGACGGAAGCGGACAAATCCGAGCATATTTATCGATCTCTCCGTTTCCAGATAGTCAAACGCCTTCCGATACACTTTGGCTTTTCGCGTCGTCGGGGTAAACCAATTGCCGTCATCCTTGTCCGACTCCTGGCAAAGGCGCATGATATAGGGAAGCATCTCATCCCAAGCCATTTCCAGCTGTTCAGCTTGCAAGAGATCTGTCGCCATTTCTTCGATGACTTCCGGTTCTTTAATCTGCATGACCCACTCCGCCATCGTCAATGCGACAAAGGCTCTGGCCCAGTCGATGGTTTGCGCGTCGTATTCCTGCTCGCACCAGCTCTGGAAGTGGAACAGATGTAGACCATCCTGCTCCTGTTCCTTGTATGTGATGCGCACAGGTGCAGTATTTACCCGTTCGGTCATCTCTTTGACAATATCCCGATACGTGTCACTAATCGCAGGGATATTTTCCAGCCATACACGGAATGTCTGCATAACCATCCCCCCAACCGCAATTGTAGTTACAGTATATGTCCCGTGAGGAGCGATATACTTTTAAACGGTTGGAAACAGGTTCAAGGTTGCAGTATGGTCTGCCATATTAGGGATGCAATTTATGGAAGGGATACAAACACTGCGCTTGGGAAGAACGCAAAAGCTCAAGCTTTGTGCTCCAGCTTGCCCGGCTAGTGACTGATGGCCAGATCCACCTAAACGATAGCAAAAATGAAAAGCCTCTGCAGGATACCGGGAGCTTCCGGTTCTTTGCAAAGGCTTTTATCATGAATCCTGCTCAATTTGCTAGTTCTGCATGACGAAATCTTTCTCCGCCATTTCCCCATCCTTGAATACGCGCAAAATGTCGTATTGCGTGTTGCGCTGAGCCGGAATTTTACCTGCCCCGCGGATCAAGTCCAGGATTTGGTTGGTGTTGACCTTGTAGGTACAAGCAGCGGCGGATACGACGTTTTCTTCCATCATGGTCTGTCCGAAATCATTGGCTCCATAAGACAAGGACAGTTGGCCATATTCAGGTCCCATCGTCACCCAGGAGGCTTGCAGATTCTCTACATTATCCAGCATCAATCGGGCAATCGCCAGCGATTTCAGATACTCCTCAGGCGTGTTGTTGACCGCCTTCATGTTGGTGTTGTCCGGTTGGAAGGTCCAGACGATGAAGGCTTTGAAACCGCCTGTCTCATCCTGTGCATCACGAATGCGCATCAAGGAAAGGACGCGCTCCTCCATCTCTTCTCCAAAGCCGATCACCATTGTTGCTGTACCAGGCAGACCTGCGCGATGCGCTGCTTTTTGCGTGTCGATCCATTCTGTCCAGGAACCTTTCAATCTGGAAATCTTGCGGCGTGTGCGGTCGTCCAAAATCTCACCGCCAGCACCTGGCAAGGAGTCGAGACCCGCTGCTTTCAGCTCTCTGAGCACATCCTCCACAGTCATCTTGGAGACTTCCGCGATTTTCAGAACCTCCGCTACAGACAGCGAGTGCATGGTAATTTGCGGAAAGCGCATTTTGATGTCTCGCAGCAGATCTGTGTAGTACTCCAGTTTCAGATCAGGGTTGGTACCGCCTTGCATCAGGATTTCGGTACCGCCTACATCAACGGTCTCCTGAATTTTTTGGAAAATGGTTTCTTTCGGAAGAACATAGCCTTCTGCTGAGCCTGGCGCACGATAAAATGCACAAAAACGGCAGTACGTGTCACAGACGTTGGTATAGTTGACGTTGCGGCTGATGACAAAAGTAGCGATAGGATCTGGATGCCATTTTTGCATGATCAGGTTGGCATAATGGCCCATTTTTTCGATCTGATCGCTCTCAAACAAAGCCAATCCATCTTCAAGACCCAGGCGTTCTCCTGCGAGGGCCCGTTCCAATATGTTGTCGATCATCAGGATCACTCCTTGATTACTACGTTCATTGTCCACAGCACATCATATCATATCTCATGGTACCCGGCTATAGCTGAGGGGTAGTCGGAAACACCTGCAAACAAAAACAACCCTGCCACAGGCAAGGTTGTGCGATGTATCCACGCAATCTCTTATTCAAATCCGATCTGTTCATACACTTCAGCATCCCAATAAATAACAGACTGTGCGAGTGGCAAATTGGTTTCGCGCGCTCCATTAGGTTGACCGTTGAAATAAATAATCTCAGTCACGGAAACACGTTCTCCCCGAACGTCAATTTCCCCGGACAGTTGCAGACTTTTTCCATCTGGCGAATAGAAGATCACTTTCCCCGATCCTAGTGTTTTCATGGTTCCTCCCAAGAACGTTTGTCTTTCTCTTTATAGTAGTGGATATTCTTTCCTAACGTCAATGGGATACACGTGACTTATTAACCAAGATCCAGATCAGACGATACAGATTTCTTACGACCCCGAGGCTGTTTCGTCTCTGCTTGATGGGTCAAAGTTCCCAACGGATCCGTGCCTTCTGTATGTAACCCATCTGCGATCATACTCGTATTTTCAAGTGAAGGATTTAATTGCTCGCGATAGGCTGGAGAAGAAAAGAGATGACTAGCATTCACAGGCGTTGGCTCTGAGACGGGTTGCTGAGCCGGATAATTCTGTGTTCCTCTCGCCAATTGCTCGGAAATACTGCCTGTCTCCATCGGACGAGATGGTGCTGGTGTGGATGGTGGAACGGAGTCAGGGACAGTCGGTGTTAAGGGTTGGTAGGCTCGCATCAGCTGCGCATTGGTGCCCTCAGAAAGAACAGCAAGCGGATAATACCCCTTGCGCTCCATGTACTTCCATACTTCATAAGCCTGGTGCGAACAATTTACTGCTCCTTGCAGCAGCATGTCGCGAATCTGAGGATGGCTCGCCTCCAAAGCAGCACTCATTTTCGTTTTGGCACTAGTCTTATGAATCCCTAGCAGTGCAGCAGCTACATCCGAATCGTCTACTTGAGCGGCGTGTGCATAGGCGTGCTGGGAAATGGAAGCATGCGGTTGAGGCACACCATAGCTGGCTGTTTGCTGACGACGAGGACGGTACGGCAAGCTTTCACCTGCACCCAGCCCTTGCACGGTATGAACCATGCTGTTGTACGCTTGCTGCATGAAGCTCATCTGATGGTTAAGGAGCTGCCTCAGCTCATCGTCGGCTACGTGGGCAGCGTATAGCTGCATGGTATGGATCGCGTTCAAAGCTCCGTTCAATACCTCGTGAAGTTCGATGATCTCATGGGCACCGTAAGGATGTGTGTACTTCACCTGTATTTCCTCCTTCATTCCTGGCTCTCGCCTATATCGCGCTGGGATCTAACCTGCGAGCGAATGGCGGGGATGGACATGCTGATGGACAATCTCTATCAGTATGTCCGAAAGCTTTCTGTCCTAGAAGTAAGACGAAAGGTGAAATCAGTACCTTGACTGTGCTATCATTAGTAGAGATATTTGGACGGTCTTTGTTAGGGACGTAAATCATAGTACTATAACAGAGGAACCCCCTTAAGGAGATGCCCATGTTTGAACAGTTGACACAATTTTTTATGGATTATGGAATTTGGGGATTATTTATTGTCTCCTTCTTAGACTCGTTCATTCTCCCGATCCCGCCTTTCTTCATTCAGATCGGCTTGAGCCTGATTGAACCGGAATCAGCCCTGCGTATTGCCACACTTGCATTCATTGGCTCTGTGCTGGGTGCGCCAGTTGGATACATATTGGGAAAATGGCTGGGAAAGCCGATCCTCCAAAAAATCCTGCCGGAAAAATGGACGGCCTTGGCGACCGAGCAATTTGCCAAAAACGGGGATGCCGCTGTACTCATCGGTTCATTTACCCCTATCCCCTTCAAAATGTTTACCGTGCTTAGCGGCGTATTCAACTACTCCATCGTCAAGCTGATGCTGTTTGCCATTTTAGGCCGAGGATTGAAGTTTTATCTGATCGGTACCTTGTTCTACCTCTATGGGCGCCATGCAAAAGTCCTCCTCGACGAATACCTGGAGATCACCCTTCTTGGCATCGCTGTCGTGGTCGCGATCATCTGGTTTATCTGGAATAGACGAAGAAAAAAACGCAACCAAACATAGAGTACTTTTAGCGTCCGCTGGCCTATGGCTTTCGGACGCTTCATTTTTCCAAATAGAAAATTTATCAGGAGCAATCACCTATCCGGCAATGGCCCATATATTGGTATTGTGATTTTTTATGGGGAGGTGAAGCAATGGCTGTAATTAAAGCGAACAGTAGTGACACCGATTTGCTGGCACGTTTGATGCGCGCGGAGGCTGAAGGAGAAGGGGAGCTGGGCATGCTCATGGTAGGAAACGTGGGCGTGAACCGGATTTTAGGTAATTGTCTGGACTTTAAAAACATCCGAAACATACGAGACATGGTGTATCAATCTCCAGGTGGATTTGAAGCCCCACAGAAGTCGTATTTTTATCAGCGTACTCGTGAGAAGGATAGACGGCTAGCCAAGCGCAGCATCAATGGCGAACGACAGCATCCAGCTTCCAATGCACTGTGGTTTTACCGCCCGGAAGGAAACTGTCCGCCAACCTGGTGGAATCAGACGAATTCTGGTCGTTACAAGGCGCACTGCTTCTTCATACCCACACGAGAAGATTGTCCGAGAGTGTACTAGAGAATAGACATAAAGGAGCGAGTTCATCATGAGTCAACAAATGCCGTACAATCCTTATTCCTCCTACGGCTTCGACATGTATCCCTCTGCCCAGTATCCATACGGCTTTCAGCAGCAACCACAACAGCAGCAGCCGCAAATGGTTCCCATGCAGCCTAGCGGAACCATGATCCCCGGTATTCCCTTCGCACCAGGTCAACAATTTGTTGAGGAATCCTATATTGAAAATATCTTGCGCCTGAATCGCGGCAAAGTACTGACGGTGTACCAAACGTTTGAAAACAACAGCCAATGGAATGCAAAAATTTTCCGCGGTGTACTGGAAAACGCAGGCCGCGACCATATCATTCTGAGTGATCCACAAACAGGCAAGCGTTATCTGCTGCTCATGGTCAACACAGATTACATTACCGCGGATGAAGAGTTGAACTACATTCCCCCACAACTCCCCGGTGGCATTCGCTAGCTATACAAGATAGAGGCTCCCCCATCGTCTGATTGACAAACGCAAAGGGCGCCTCTTCCTTATTACTTCCTCTTTTTCTCCTGATTGTATCCGCGCTCTCCATATGGTTGCACTTGTTCCAGCCATTTGTTTTCCAATTTCTCCAATGCATCAGCCAAATCAAAGTACGGCTCGTCTTTTGGCTCCAACACCTCCAGCACTTCAAAGCGGAAGGCATCCACGCCGTATTCCTTCAGCTCTTTTTGCAGCAGAGGATTCGGGTGGTTTCCTTGCTGCATCATGAATTTCTTCCCGTTCATCGTCTTCAAGTTTCGGGTGCTTTCAACCAGCACTTTTCCGTTTTGGACGTTCTTGACCTGGTAGACACCAGCTTGCGTCTTCGTTTCCTTGTATAGCATTTTCAATTCTTGTTTACGATTCATGAGAGTATCCTCCTTTCCTTGTGGCTGTGGTTTTGCCAGCCAGTAACGGCTTCCATCTGCCTCCCGCTCCAAGAGCGAAAAGTCGATCAAATATCGACGCAGTGTCACATGGTCTTCATAGACGTCTTTCAGTACTTCATTCACTTCTTTTTCGGTGTAAAAACGATTGGGCTCAAAGCGCTTTACGATTTCCTGCAGCACGATCCGCTTATGAGATTGCTTACGCGGAAGCTTTTCCAGTCTCCCCTGCACACTCCCTTGTGGAAAGTGCTTCACGATGATCTGTTCAGCCTCGTCCACCTTAAGAGGGGACTGTTCGTTCACCCGAGCGCGAGCAGGTGAAGCCGTACGAGCCCCTAGTCGCTGATCCTTTTCTTTTAGCAAATCCATCATGACCAGAAAAACTCTCGCCTGCCGTTCTTTTTCCTTCAGGACAAAACGGTGGTTGCGAATGGTCGAGGTACTGCCAATGCCGGTCTCTCGCTGCACCTGTGCATCGCTCAACCCCTGATAAAACAGGCGAAGCAATGCAACCTGGTGATCGGATAAGCCCGTCAGTTTTTTGTCCAGATGACTGAGGTAATCAAACACAGAGCCGTGCTCCTGCTCAATATGAAAACGCATATAGCGCTTCGCATCGTAGAACAAACCCTCCACCGGGTAAATAAGCCCTTGCTCGACCTCTTGGCCGCAGAGTAGACATTGAAGCTGATCTTCGTGTTCGACAAATCCCTGCTTTTGTTCTTCCGTAGATGCATTCCAAAATTCTTCCATTACCATTTACAAACACAACCTTTATTTGTTTGTTTTTGTATAGATAATGTATCATTTCGTTTAATTCTATTCAAGCACAAAAAAACCTGCGCTTGTAAAAAACGCAGGGTAGTCCATTTCCGAGGTCTCTTATTCAGTCTGGGCTGCAGCCAATTCCATGAGAAATTGACGGCGATCCCCTTTCCAGAAACGTCCTTCATTAGAAACTCTCTTGTTCCGATATCGAAGCGCCAGTTGATTGACTAAGCGATTGATTTCCAAATGTTGTGACTCATCCATGGTAAAGCGAACAGCATATTCGAAGAAATCCTCTTCCCACGGAACGGTGCGAACCACATGACCGTACATTTTCAGGGGTTGTGAACAAATCTCTGTTTCGAATTGAAGGACGAGTTGATCACTGGCAGGCATTTTCAAATGGGAAAGAAAACGCAAGCCACCGGCACCCAGGTCTTCAATCAGTACCTTGGTGCTGCCTATCTCCATCATCTTCCTTTTGATCAGGACAATGGTCATATCTGCACAGAGCGGATGCTCCAGCACGAGTCGGAAATATTCCCGCTGATGTCCTACCTTCACGCCATTCACATGGATCACCTCACTTCAACAGAACAAAGCGCCCTTTATTAGGCGCGTCTCTATTACTTCTTCTTGGGGTAATGCATATCCTTTTTGTTTTTCTTGAAATTTTCCCACAAATATTGGGAATCAAATTCATACGTATCCTTCTCTTGTAAACGGAAGAGGAGCTTGACCAAAAACCAGACCAGCAGCAAAAATCCAAAAAAGATCACTAAGGTTAGATAGATCATAAAGAACCTTCCCCCTTTTTACTATCGTATGGGGGAAGGTTATGAAAGATACATAAAAGCGCTATCATTGTGTCAATTTTGTGAGCATTGATTAAAATGCTGTTGTGCAACGAGGCTTTTGACGGACTTGAAACAGACTCTCCAGCATTGTCAGTGAATCTTCGTGATCGATTTCGGCCAATCCGTACATATACAGCTTTTGAAAGCTGACTGCTCCCATCATAAGGGAAGAGAATTCCGAGATGTCCATCGATACCTCTACCTCAGCTTGTCCCTCGTCCACCACCTGTGGCAGCCCCTCTGTAAATCGAATTAGCCAAGAGCCATCCTGCTCGGGAAGAAAAGTGTCGCGAATCGTCATGCGCACCAGTGCATTCTCGCGTCCAAAGCGGTGCTGGGACAGCTGCTTGAAGAACAGTGGTACGTCTATAATTCGATGCATCAACCCGACTCCCGCTACGCTGCTCTCATGATACACGCTCGGCAGCAGGTTGGCCGTGCCATTACTAGGATCGGACAGCAGAAAGTGAAAATCGTCGTCCTGGATCGTCAGTATGATGCGATGAACCTGATCCCCCTGACTGTTCAAAAAGGAAGTGAGCTGGGCGAGTGCTTCCCTCGTTTCATAATGGAATTCCTTGACGATCAGATTATTGTGCATCCGATTGTTTACGTGAACATTTTGGAACGAAAAAGCAAGATAGCCGTTAATGCGACCATTATTCCTGCAGCCCACCACAATCTGCTCCGGCTGTCCCAGGAAAGCCGTCATCTCCCGGTCCGTCTTCGTGATCATCCCGTGTGTCTGTCTGACGATTCTGTGGTAGCAAGCCAGAATCTCTTCCTTGTCCTCCATGCCCAGATAGTCGATTTGCTCCTTGCCGGTAAAGCGCAGACTGGAAGGCTTGATCGAATACTGATTCATTTTGGTGCTCGTGCCAAAGCCCATTTGCTTGTAAAAATCGACTCGGAACGGATACAAGGACACCAGGCTGATTCCCCGATCACGATAGGTATTCAGAAAGTGCAGAAGCATTTCCTTGGCTACCTTCTCTTTTTTGTGCAGCAGATCGACCGCAACCAAACCGATTCCACCTGTCAACAACTTCGTTCCATGTACATTCATATAGTAATCGTGCCATCTCATGATCCCGACCAGCTTTTCATCCCGAAAGCATCCATGAAAGCTCACATAAGGATCGTTCTGAAGCGTATCCTTCACTCGTTCGGCAAAGCGCTGCCTGCTCTCTGGAGCCAGAAAATTGCTGCCTGGATATGCCATCGCAGCAATTCTGACTACCTCATCGAGCTCTTCCAACGTTACCGGTCGAATTCCTTCATTCATCATGACACTCCTGCCCCCTGGTAAAAGATGTATGATCGATTCACAAAAAATGGTAGCGGATACGAGGGCGATTCGGCAAGCACAATTCTTTATTTTTTGGCACGGACACTTTTTTTCTCAGCCTGATTCAATACGATGGAAAGACACAGGCTGCACAGCGCAAGGGCCACAGCTCCTGTGAAGACGACATGAACACCAGAAGCCAGAATCTCCCGTACCTGTACCAACTGGTCCGAGGAGACCAATCCGGATTCAAAGGACGAGCCCAGATTGCTATGCCCACTCGCTACCGTAACCAGATTAAACATCATGCCAAACACGGCTGCTCCAAACGTCTGACTAAAGGTTCCCGTAAACGTGTTCAGCGCAACGGCTGTGCCTCGTTGATCGACGGGTACAGCAGCCTGGATTTTTACCATGACCAGTGGCGTAATCAGACCCATCCCCAGCCCGATCAGTCCAACCGACACGTAGATCAGATACCCAGGTGAATCTGGTGCCAAAAGCATGAGCAAAAATGAAGCGATCGTCAAAATCGATGTTCCCGCAATAATCAATTGCTCTGCCCGAAGTCGACCGAGCAAATTGCCTGAAAGAACCGCTCCGAGCGTCCAGCTTACCGACATGGGGGTCAAGACAAAGCCGGCTACCGTCGCACTTTCTCCCAGCACGCCTTGGGTCCAGATCGGCAAATACACGACAAGGCCAATCACAATGCCATTGATCAGAAGCGTCAACAAATTGATCATCGAGACACTCCGATTGGTGAACAGCGTGAGCGGAATCATAGGCTCTGGCGACCTTTTTTCCACGAAGTAAAACACCAGGAACGATAACAAGCTAAAGGCAATCAAGGAAATAATGGTCGGATTCAGCCAGCTTTGCTCCTGGCTTCCCGTCAGCAGCGCATACAAGAGAGCAATCGTACTGACCGAAAAAATCAGCGCTCCAGCGTAATCAATATGACGCTTGGTTGCCGCCTTGCTTTGTTCTTTGTAAAACAACACCAGCATGAAGAAAGAAATCAATCCAAACGGCAGGTTAAGGAAAAAAATATAACGCCAGGACAAGGTATCGACCAGGAAACCGCCCACCAAAGGACCAGCCACTCCGGAAAGCCCCCAGACTGCACTGATCCAGCCTTGTGACTTGGCTCGTGCCGACTGGTCTGTATACAAATCCCCGATAATGGTCATCGTGATCGGCATGACAGCCCCCGCACCCAGTCCCTGGATGGCCCGGTAGATGATGAGCTGCGTCATGGACATGGCCACACCGCAAAGCGTAGAGCCGATCAGAAAAATCCCGATTCCGATCAGAAAAATCTTTTTTCGTCCAAATAGGTCTGCCAGCTTTCCATAGATCGGCGCGGACACGGCCGTCACCAGCATGTAGATGGCATAAACCCAGCTCACCTGCTCAAAGCCGGACAAATCACTCGTAATCCGGGGGACTGCCGTACTTACAATGGTCCCTTCCATCGCGGCAAGAAAAGTGGCCAGCATCAATGCCATCATGATTTTTGCTCTCATAAAAATCTCCTCTCGTTTCAGGCAAAAACGGCATTCCCATCAAACAAAAAAATCTCCTCTGTCAGGGACAGGTGAGATTTTCATCAGTTAGACGTGTCGTTTTAACGCATCAAACACCTGTTGATAATAATGGGCTTCATGTGGGACAAAATCTGCTTCGCGCAGTTGAAGCTCGCAATCTCTCGCACCTTCGCCCGCTTTCAGCAAAAATCCGCTCGCACTCACGTGAGGGATTTCTTTTTTAAACAGCTTCCCCACCTCGTCGAGCTTTACCCAGAGCAGGCCGACGACCTCTTCCTCTTGAAGAGTATAAGCAGATAGAGGCTGATCACACTCGAACAGAAACACATGGCAAATCTCTTTGTCCATGATCCCCGGAGCGGATGTTACATCCCTGATGGTGCCTAGCGAGGTTAGTGCCGAAAAAGCGACAGAAAGTCCGAGCTCCTCCTCCAGTTCACGCACCCCATCCTCCGGAGTCTCTCCAGCCAACAGATGCCCTGCTGAAGTAATGTCCAGCAGATTGGGACATGTATCCTTCTGCGGATGGCGCTTTTGAAACAGCAGATCGATCTGTTCGCCGTCTTTGCGATAGATCCAGCAATGAAATGTTTGGTGCCACAACCCCAAGCGATGAACCTCGCTTCTCGCTTCACTCCCGAGGTGAACTCCCGCTTCGTCGTAAATATCCAGCCGTTCTTCCGCCATATTTCTCCCTCTTGTCGCTCGTTTCTTTGTCTACTACGTTAACAGTCGAGCGCAAAAAAAGCTACTCCTGTCCGGTGAAAAAAATCGTTTTAGGCCGTGAACGGAAGGTTATATAGCGAACCGGCAGACTTCGTTCATGAAGGAGGGAACAACAACACTTCCCTTAATGGCAAACAAGAAGCTAAAGGACTTCATCCAAGTTCAAATGGGCTTCGCCTTTCGTATCCAAACCCAGGGGAAAAACCGGTCGTTACGGATGGCCCTTTTACGGAAACGAAGGAATTGATTGCCGGGTTCATTCTGATTGATGTGAAGTCGAGGGAAGAAGCCATCGAGTGGGCCATGCGGATGCCGGACCCGCAAGGCTATGGGGAAGGCCAGATTGAATTGCGTCAAGTATATGAGCCGGAGCTGACCAAGGTACGAAAAAGTAAAACACAGCCCCTTTTTCTCAAAAAGGAGGCTGTGTCTTTGTCAAACGTACTGGTTTATTCCGTGACCTTGACGGACCATCCCAGCTTGTCTTCCAATACACCGTATTGAATTCCGGTCATGGTATCGTACAGCTTTTGAGTCATTTCACCTGTCTGTGACTGATTGATCACCATTTTGTGGCCATTCCAGCTCATTTCGCCTACTGGAGAAATGACGGCTGCTGTTCCGGTGCCAAACGCTTCTTCCAGTACGCCGTCGTTGTACGCCTGGAACAAATCTTCCATCGCAATGCGTTTTTCCACGACAGGAATGCCCCAGCTTTTCAGCAGTTGGATGGTCGAATCGCGTGTGATCCCCTCGAGAATGCTTCCGTTCAAGACAGGTGTCCACACTTCACCATTCACTTTGAAAAACACGTTCATGCTGCCTACTTCTTCAATATATTTCGTTTCAATCGCGTCGAGCCACAGTACCTGCTCGTACCCTTTTTCATGCGCTTCGGTCTGTGCTTTCAAGCTGCCCGCATAGTTTCCCGCTACCTTGGCGTTTCCGGTACCGCCGCGCACGGCACGAACGTAGCTGTTTTCCACATAGATTTTGACCGGCTTCATCCCGGCTGCATAGTAAGCTCCTACAGGGGAGAGCAGAATCAGCAGCTTGTACGTATGTGAAGCACGTACACCAAAGCATGGCTCTGTCGCGATCACGAATGGACGAATGTACAAAGAGGTTCCTTCCTCAGTCGGGATCCACTCTTTTTCCACACTGACCAGTTTTTTCAGCGCTTCAATCATAAACGCTTCGTCGACTGCCGGCATATCCAGGCGAGCCAGCGAGCGATTGAGGCGCTTGAAGTTTTGATCAGGTCTGAACAGACGTACTTCACCGGCTTTGTTGCGATAAGCCTTCAAACCCTCGAACACAGCCTGTCCGTAGTGAAAAACCATTGCAGCCGGATCAATCGTAAGAGGAGAGTACGGTACAATTTGCGGATCGTGCCAGCCTTTTCCTTCTGTGTAGTCCATCACAAACATATGGTCTGTAAAATGCACGCCAAACCCGAGCTTGTCGCTAGCAGGCTTCTCTTTTTTCTGTTCTGTCAGAGCAATTGTTAACTGACACTCCATCTTCCACATCTCCCTTATCCTTTATGATCCTATTTTTCAAATTCGATGTATGGTTACTAAGATATCAACTATTTTGAAAGATTGCTAGCCCAAACGAGCAGATATCCATGTTACCAGTTTCTCCTGAAGCTGCGGCATATGCCGTGAGAAGCTGTGGTCGGCTCCGTCCAGGATATGGAGGTCCTTGGGGCCCTGGTAGGCTTCAAAATAAGCCTGTGAATCTTTTGCAGGCACTGCCGTATCCGCAGAACCGTGAACCAGAAGCACGGCGTCCCTATAGTTTTCACTGGCAAGCAATGGAGCGTGCTGGCGTGCCTGTATGTCTCTGACAAAATCAGGCTGCAAGGCAAATCCCTTTCCGTAGAAATGGGAAATGGTCTGTCCTGACGCAGCTGCTGCCCACAACTCAGGTCCCAGTATGATTTCTCGGAAATTGCTTTCCGGAAAAATAACAGGAGCGAGTGCAATCCGCCCGGCGATTGGCAAATGACCATCGTCATGCAAAAGGACGATGCAGCCACCCAGACTGTGCCCCAGCAAAAACAGTGGCGACTTCCTGAAGGCTGGCTGTTCCTTTGTCCATCGAATCACTTGGCACAGATCTGACTGCCAGCTGGTTATCGTCGTATCGATTTCGAACGAGCCCTCGCTCTCTCCAGAGCCAGTGAAATCAAACCGAACCACTGCATAGCCCCCAGTCTCGAGTGCGTTAGCAATATGCAGCAGTAATTGATTGCCTCCCACCTTTTCACCCGTAAAACCATGACACAAAATGATCACTGGCGGATTCTCGATGCCTGCTGGTGTATGCAGCATAGCTGACAGGCGCTTCCCCCGGCTTTCAATCCAGTAATGTTCTTTCAAACTACCCTCTCCTCTTCTCATCACGTGTCTTTATCCA
Source organism: Brevibacillus sp. AY1 (assembly GCF_029870785.1). Classification (NCBI taxonomy): domain Bacteria; kingdom Bacillati; phylum Bacillota; class Bacilli; order Caryophanales; family Paenibacillaceae; genus Brevibacillus; species Brevibacillus sp. AY1. The sequence goes on along the minus strand of NZ_JAFLPN010000033.1, from coordinate 9,848 downwards.
TACCCTCCACTCTGTCAGCGAGTTCGCACATTGGTTTTTCCCTATTCACTCCATTATACTGGATGAAAATAGTACGAACAGATTGATTGAAGGAGGATTCCAAGCATGTCCAATGCCAGCGTAAAGCTCTCCCAGCGCGAAGCCATGCTGCTCGAAGCGGCACGCGCACACGGATTTGTCGATGAAGAGATCATTCACAAGCTTCGAAAAGGAAATCCGGAGCCTTTTTTGGAGATCGAAGAAGGGAAATACGACTTCACGCCATTGTTCTCCCTCTATGAAGAAGACTTTGAACGACTGGAAGAAGCGATTCGTGAAGGCTATACGATTAAATATACGACATTTAACGGGATCAAATTTTTGCTGAACAAGCGATATGGACTTGAGACGCCGCGCGATTACGAGAGTGGAGAGGATTACCTCGATTCTCTGAAACTGACGGATCAAATGCTGGAATGGCTGCGTGCCACGATCTCCAGCAACTGGCGTATCGTAGAGCTGGAGCGAAAGGCCAAGTCAGAGGAAGCTGTGATTCGAATCGAATGGAACGGCTAATACAATCGGGTCTGGAGGTTCGGAAATGGCAACGGAACAGGACTATGTACAGCGGATTAGAGAGGTATATCCACAGCTCACCATCACGTCTGCGGTCATAAACCAAACAGGTCAAAACAATGACGTCTTAATCGTCAATGACGAATGGGTCTTCCGGTTTCCCAAATATACAGATGGCATCCATCAGCTGGAAAGGGAAACAGCCCTTCTACATGCGATCAAGCCGCATTTGTCGCTGCCAATTCCTGAACCGCGATTCCAGCAGTTTCAGAACAAGAAAGTAGGGCATGTGTTTAGCGGTTATCCGCTGCTTGCAGGCGAGCCTTTCACACGGGAGATTTTTCACGATGTACGAAGGGATCACGATGTGCGGAATCTTTCCGAACAGCTCGGTACATTTCTCTGGCAGCTGCATCACATCCCGGTCTCTGATTTCCTTCGAGGACAATTTCTCGAGGCCCCGGATATGCACGCCATCATTTCCCAGCTGTATCAGGACGTCCAAGTAAAGCTGTTCGTCTATATGCGAAGAGAGGCGAGACAGAAGGTAAGCCATTGCTTTGAAGCTTATCTGTCTGACGCCTCTCATTTTCAGTTCCAGGCTTGTCTCGTCCACGGTGATTTTGGAACGACGAATATCCTCTATGACAAGAATCTCCACAAGATTGCGGCAGTCATTGATTTTGGAAATTCCAGGCTGGGAGATCCCGCCTACGATTTTGCCGGACTGATTTCTTCCTATGGCGAAGATTTCCTCGAACACTTTTCACCTGTTTATCCGGATTGTGAGCAGGTAATGGAACGATCGCGCTTTTATTGCAGTACGTTCGCCTTGCAGGAAGCGCTGTTTGGATTGCAGCACGCGGATAGGCAGGCGTTTTCTGCTGGAATCGCACCTTATCGCTGATTCATCGGCAGATCGATTTCCCTCAGCTCTGAGCTGGAAACTCCAGGGCGTGAATCGTGTTACCTTTTCGCCCAGTAGTGGTCACAGCCTGAGACAGTGAATTGTAGATAGCCTCTTCCGTAGCCTCTGCACAGGCCGCAAACAGCTCGTTCATCACAGGATGATCCTCGCGCAGCTGCGTCCGAGTCTCGGTCCATCCGGTGGATTGATGAGAAATCTTGTGCGCTGTAGAAAAGGCGATCACGATATCGCCGCTGCCATGGCCGAAATGGCTTCCTGTCCGCCCCAGACCGATTCCCGTCCGCTTGGCCAGTCGCAGGAGCTGCCGATCACTTACAGGAGCATCGGTAGCCAGAACGATGATGATAGAACCATCAGCAGGCTCCTGCAGCGCTTGGGCCCCGCTTTTCAAATAGTCGATGCGCAGGTCTTCCTTTCGGCCGAAATTACTCAAGACGATAACGCCGACGGTATAGCTTTTGTCCTCCTCCACTTGGACCACACGGGAGGAGGAGCCAATGCCACCCTTGTAGCCAAAGGCGACCATTCCCTTGCCTGCACCTACTGCTCCTTCCTCCACTTGCTCGTCCGACGCTTTGCGAATCGCTTCGATCGCATCTTCTGGCGTGACTACACACTGTCGGATGGAGTTCAGATGACTGTCATTGCACTCTCCCACCACGATGTTGATCGTTCCTGTCGTATCGCCGATCTCTTCATGCCCAGCCAGCATATACTGCAGAGTGCCTTGCGTGACTGCCGGAACCGAAAAGGTGTTGGTCAGCATGATCGGGGATTCCAGTACCCCAAGCTCGTTTACCTGGACCAGTCCTGTAGTCTTGCCAAAGCCGTTCAGGACATAGCTGGCCGCTGTCACCTTTTCACGAAACAGACTGCCACCATGAGGCAGAATCGCCGTAACACCCGTACAAGCATACTCCCCCTGACCACTATCAAGTGGGCGGTCAATCGTGACATGCCCTACGCGCACACCTGCCACGTCCGTGATGTCGTTTTTAGAGCCTGTAGGCAGCTTCCCCACAGCCAAGCCATAAGCTCGAATCTTCCGATTATTCAAATCAGCCATTGCAGCAGCTTCCTTCCTTTCTCCGTTTCCGAACTTGTCGCTTTATACAGGGCGATTACGCAGGAAGTTCTCTCCGGCAAACCCGCGTACTTGTTCTTCCGAGTAATGCTTCAGCAGTTCATTGATCAGATTGTACGTCACGCCTGCATGCTCCAGTCCCTCTACCTTGGTGGTGATGCCGTCGAAGTCAGAACCGAGTCCGAGATGACGAACACCGCCCAATGAACAGAAATGATCCACGTGTCTGATCAAGTCAGGAATACCTACCTGGCCTTGTTCGTTAATGAACATCGTGACATAGGTTACGTGCAGGGTGCCGCCTTTTTCAAATAGGGCCTTGGCCTGTTCGTCCCGCAGGTTGCGCTGGTGATCACACAAAGCTCTTGCATTGGAATGGCTCGCAAACGGATATTTTGCGTATTCCATCACATCCCAGAAGCTGCCTTCGCACAAGTGGGAAACATCCGTCAAAATCTTATGTTCGTTATGAAAATTCACGATCTCTTTGCCAAACAAAGTAAGACCGCCGTTTCTCGTCTCGTCAGCGCCATCTGCAGCCAGATTGGCATAATTCCAGGTAAGGCCTACTGCACGTACGCCCAATTGATAAAAAAGATGGAGCTTTTTCAAATCATTGCCGATCGGCTCTACGCCTTCCAGCGTCAGTATGGCACCGATTTCTCCATCCTTCAGGTTGTCAATATCGCTCCATTCCTTGATTTGCTTCATCTCTGGATTTTTTGCCAGCACTTCTGTCTGGAAATAATAGATTTGATCGAGCGCGCAATGGAAGCGCTGCTCTGAACTCAGGTTGGTCGGCGTGTAGATCGCGAAGCCCTGTACTTTTATACCACACTGCAACAGGCGCAGTTTGTTGGTATCCAGCTCTTCATCGTTCTCGTAGGACTTCTTTCCGTCTGCATACCAAAGCTTCAAGAGTGCATCGCAATGTAAGTCAATAATTTTCATATGGCGCCATCCTTATGATCAGATTTTTTGGATACATTGCTACTTATTAAGTTGTAAGGTAATGTATTTTTATATAGAAAGCAAATAAAAGATTACCATATCCATAATTAAAAATTCACATAATGGAGTTTTTCATATGAACATGGAACAAATCGAAGCTTTTATCTTTGTCTCGCTGACCGGAAGCTTCAGCAAAACAGCAGAGTTGCTATACCTGTCCCAGCCTACGGTGAGCATGCGGATCAAGGCTCTGGAGAGCTCTTTGGACTGCAAGCTGTTCCAGCGCTCCGGCCATATGATCTGCCTGACCAAGGAAGGCGAGATTTTTCTACCTTACGCCAAAAGCATCCTGCACTCGTTGCAAGAGGGGCAGCAAGCCATCCAGCGCTCCTATGGCGATATCGAAGGGGAGCTGACCATCGCGACCGTGTTCGTCGCAGCCTTCTACATCCTTCCTGACCTCGTGGAGCAGTTTCAACAGTTGTATCCCAAGATCAAGCTGACGATTCTGACGGGCCATTCCCATCAGGTGCTCGACATGGTGCTGAACCATGAGGTATCCTTTGGCATCGCCAGGGCAGTCACGCATCCTCAAATCAATCAGATTCAACTCATGTCGGATCAAATGGTGCTGGCGATTTACCCGGAGCATCCTTTTTCCTCACGCCAGCAGGTCTCTATCGAAGAAGTAGCAAGGGAGAGGTTGATTTTGTTCAATCGCGGCTCTCTCGACTGGAAGCTGATCGACAGCGCCTTTACGCATTACCAGCTGAAGAACAGAGTCGTGATGGAGGTAGACAATATCGAGGTTGTGAAACGGATGGTCAGACAGAAGCTGGGCATTGCCTTCGTCCCTCGCTTTTCTATTCAGAAGGATTTGGCGAATGGCGAGCTGCATGAAGTGGAGGTTCTCAACCTTCCCCAGATCAACCGGAATTTTGAGTTGATTTATTTGAAGGATACGCCATTCCACGGAATTATGCGCACATTTGTAGACTTTTTGATGCAAAGCAAATTGTTGCAGTAGCTGTTGCAGATGAATAGGACCAATCGTACGGATAGCACGACACCTGCCCGCTTCCATCGGGTGGCTCGCTGCTATTTTTTTTGCGCAAAAAAGAGAGTGTCTGCACACTCTCCCCCCATGATTACTCCTCGCCTAGCAAATCTTCCAACACCTTTTGCACTTTCACACCGGTCTCAAAGGTAACCAATCGCGCTTCTTCACCGCTGATTGCCTTTGCCATTTCATCGAGTAGCTGAATCAGACGCTCTTGCAGCTGGAGCGTGACTGGCTCCAGTGCTTCTCCTTCAAGTCCAGCATACAGATTGGTCCAGTTTACGAGGCTCAGCGTGCCTTTCGTGCCGTAAATGCGATAATCCAGATGCTCCTGATGCGCAATGCCTGCCAGGCCATTGACCGTGACCGGAGTGCCGTCTGCAAGCTCCAGGTACGCGGCGACACCGACTTCGCAAGCCTGCGGATCATCCGGGTAATCCACATGGGAGCGAACAACCTGCAGGTCACCAAACAACGAATACGTTAAATGGACGAAATGAGGCAGAACCTCTCGGATGAATCCACCTTGTTCACGACCGGCAAGCCACGGTGTTTGCTGCCAAGGGCGCGGCCACTGGTGGAAGTGTGTCAGGATATCGATGCGGCGTAGGTCTCCCACCGTCTCCAACCGCGTGATCATCTCAGGCAGGACGCTTTGGTAGTACATCGGGAAATGCATGGCATGAACAACACCCGCCTCTTCGGCTGCTTCGAGCATCTCTTCCGCTTCCTTCAAGGAATTGGCCAAAGGCTTCTCGCAAAGCAAGTGCTTTTTACGAGCCAAAACTTCCAGAGCTATTGAATGATGGAATTTCGGTGGCACAGCCAGATAGATCAGATCCACGTCCTCTTGATCCAATAATTCCTGGTAATTCGTGTACCAGGCAGCATTTCCAGACCGTGCTGCCGCTTCCTGCGCACGCTTCTCCGATACGTCGCTGATTGCGATGATCTGATAATCCGGATGCTTTTGCACGGCGTCGATCATACGCTCCCCCATCACACCAGCGCCAATCATCCCTACTCTATAACGCTTCTCACTCATCCCGTTTTCCTCCGCTTTCTGTTCTCAAAATCAATGATCCTTTCCCACCTACTGGCAAGTCTGTATACCATCTTCCTCAATTTCGGGATGAACCTGCACTTTCCTTCTTCGCATCTGCTCGCAAGCATGCTAAGCTCGTCGCCCATTCCCCAAATGTACTGACCTGGTGCCTACTGTTTTCCATTTCATGAAGTGTTTGTTGCAAAATTGAAAGGTTAGTGCAATAATAATTTCATAAACAAGGAGGTAGTGAAATGAAAATTTCATCACTGCAACATACCTTTCAAGTGAATCGTCCAAACTCAGCTTCATTCTTTGAACAGGCCAAACATTCCATGACTGGTGGCGTGAACGGGAATTTGAGATACTTCGCACCGTTTCCGATCATTTTTGAAAAAGCCAAAAACGCTACCTTGATTGATGTAGATGGCCATCCCTATGTCGATTATCTGCTGTCCTACGGTGCATTGATGCTCGGTCATGCGCATCCAGATATTCTCACAGCCGTTGAGCGCGTCTGGAGCGAGCAAGGAACCAGCAGCTTCGGAGCTACTCATCCCCTGGAGCTGGAAATGGCGGAAGAATTGATCACGCTATTCCCCAGCTTTGATCAGATCCGCTTTACCAATTCGGGCTTGGAAGCCACCTTGTTCGCCCTGCGACTGGCGATGGCAGCTACGGGCAGAACCCATGTAGCCAAGTTCGAAGGGCATTACCACGGTGCTCATGATCACGTCCTGCAAAGCGTCAATCCGGAGGCACATGCAGCTGGAGCCTCGGAAGAACCGATGGCGGTGCCTGATTCGCTTGGGAGTCCGGACTACTATCGTCAGCACAGCGTGATCCTGCCTTTTAATGACTGGGACGCTTGTGAACGCATCTTGACTGATCGGGCTCAGGAGATTGCTGCTGTCATTATGGAGCCAATGCTCTCCGGTTATATTGCAGCCGACCCGCAATTTATGAAAAACCTGCGCGAGTTGACCACGCAATTGGGAATCATTCTGATCTTTGATGAAGTAAAAACAGGATTCCGCATTGAAGTGGGTGGAGCGCAAACCTATTATGGCGTGGAGCCAGATCTGACTGCGCTAGGAAAAGTAGTGGGCGGCGGATTCCCGATCGGCATCGTCGGTGGAAAGCAGTCCGTCATGGAGCTGGCTTCCCCGCTTCGCTCGAACAAGAAAACAGAAGTCGTCTTTCACAGCGGTACGTTTAATGGCAATCCTTTGTCCATCGCTGCTGGGCTGGCAACGATTCGCTACCTGAAGCAGCCAGGGCGCTTTGACCAAATCGTTCAGCATACCCATGAGCTGCGCAGCGGCATTGACGCATTGGCTAAACAGTACGAATTGCCTCTGCAAACCATTGGCATTGGAACAATCTTCAACGTCCTCACGACTGAGAAGACTGTGCAGCACTATCGCGATCTTGGCGCCAACCACAATCAACTGCGCTTGGCCCTCGATTACCTGTTGATGGAAAACGGCGTCTATTCCAAGCCGTTAAATCGTTTCTCGCTGTCGGCCGGGCACGGACCTGATGAAATCAAGGCGACGCTCGACGCCTTTGAAAAGTGCATGGCAGCACTCAAAAAGGACCCGCTGGTATAGGCGAGATCATTGTCACCTCACGCTTTCCTGTCGTATACTTAACGCAACATGGGTGCTGGAATGTAATATGAGGTGATCACGTTTGAGTCAAGGCCCTACCGTCCTGCAAAAAATATCCCAGCTCTATCCACAGATGAGCCCTTCACAGCAAGCGATTGCGGATCTCATCCTGCGCGACCCGGAGTCTGCGGCCTTTTACAATGTAGCGAAAATGGCAAAAGAAGCGGCAGTGAGCGAATCTACGATCACTCGCTTCGCCACGTTCGTCGGCTATTCCGGCTTTCCGGGGCTTTCCCGGGAGCTTCAGGAACTGGTTCGTTCGCGTCTGACCACAGGAGAGCGGTTCCAGCTGTCGCGCAGTACGACAAAAGCGGAACAGCACACCGTTTTGCAGCATGTCGAAGAGGATGTTCACAACCTGACACTGATGATGGAACGGATCGATTTGCATGCTGTGGAACGTGTCGTCCAGATGCTGCTGTCGACCCAACGCATCGGAATTGTCAGCTCGCGCGGCTCGCTTTCTCTCGGAATGTTTTTTGATTTTTACCTGAATCTCTTGAACAAAGAAACGTATCTGTTCAGCGGAGAGCCGCGAACTGTAGACCGCATCCATCGGCTGCAGCCTGATGACGTCATGGTGGGAATCGGCTTTGCTCGCTATACCCGTTTTAGTGTAGATTGCCTGGCTGCCGGCAAACAAAGAGGAGCAAAGATCGTCGTGATAACCGACTACCCCTCCTCCCCTTTATGTCAGTTCGCTGACGAAGTGTTGTTTACGCCTACTGGGATTGCTTCTCACCTGGATTCTTTCGTGGCGCCCTTCTCTCTGCTTACGGCCATCCTGCGCTCGATGTCGCTGCAGGATGCTGGCAAGGCTACCCGCTTGTTGGATGAGATGGAGGATTCCTGGAAGGGGCTTGGAATTTACTACGATCCGAAGAAATGATTGGTTCCCATTGCTAAAAGGATGTCCTTTACGTAGTCAAAACTACTTGAGGGGCATCCTTTTTCTGGGTGTTTGAAAGAAAGGTGGCAAACGAAAAAAGCGCACCTGAACGATCGTACGTTCAGATGCGCCTCAGACTTGTCCGACTTATCTTTGCTGAAAAACAAGAGGATTACGCTGCTTTTGAAGAAATCTCTCCCAAGTACTTTTTCGCTTTTTCGGAATCAAATTGACCTTCCCAGCGAGAAATAACTACTGCTGCCAAAGAGTTCCCTACTACGTTCACTACGGTACGCGCCATGTCCATCAAACGGTCTACACCGGCGATGAAGGCAAGGCCATCGAGTGGAATTCCTACTGAACCGAGAGTTGCCAGCAGGACGACGAACGACACGCCAGGAACCCCGGCAATCCCTTTGGAAGTCACCATCAGGACCAGCATGAGGGTAATCTGCGCACTGATCGGCATGTCAATGCCATACATTTGCGCAATAAACAGGGCTGCCAGTGCTTGATAGAGAGTGGAGCCATCCAGATTAAAGGAGTACCCAGTCGGGATGACGAACGAAGCAATCGCTTTGGGACATCCCAGTCGTTCCATTTTTTCCATAATTCTCGGCAATACAGTCTCTGAGCTGGACGTGGAGTATGCCAACAGCAGCTCGTCCTTCAAAATGCGAAGAATCTGGGTGATTCGAATACCGCTCATACGTGCGATAATCCCCAGAACCACGAAAATGAAGAAAATCATCGCAACGTGGACCAAGATAACCAGCTTGCCAAGTGGTACCAAGGATTCAAGACCAAATTTGGAAACCGTCACACCAATCAGCGCAAAGACACCGAATGGAGCGAATTTCATGATGGTGTTCACTACCCAGAACATGGCATCTGCTACGCCCTGGAAGAAGTTTAACACCGGTTTTCCTCTCTCTCCTACCGCCGCTACACCAAGACCAAACAAGACAGAGAAAAAGATAATCGCCAGCATGTCACCACGAACAATCGCATCAAACACGTTTTTAGGTACGATGTTCACGAAGGTTTCCACAAATCCGTGGCTTTGTGTGGTCTCAGCAGTTTCCACGTAAGAGTGGATATCCGTCTTTTGCAGATTCGTCATGTCTACGCCTACCCCGGGCTGGAACAGGTTTGCCGCAAGCAAGCCGACCACAATAGCAATAGTGGTAACGATTTCAAAGTAAAGGATGGTCTTTCCACCAATTTTCCCCAACTTCTTAAAATCACCGACGCCCGCCACACCTACAATCAGCGTAGAGATTACAATCGGCACCACAATCATTTTGATAAGACGAAGGAAAATATCGCCAATTGGTTGCAAGTAGGTAGACACGGCTGGGTTGCCATAGAACAGAGCACCCACGAGAATACCCAGAATGAGACCGATTAAAATTTGAATCGCTAGTCCAAAACGTTTCATCCTGACACCCCACTATACATGATGTAATGAACCCACATAAGCTTGTTGGCTATAGTGACGAATAACAGAGATTTTTATAATAGCATGATTTTTTTTCAAGCTTTATTTTTTCTATTTTTCTATAAAAATGTACTTTATTTAATTTAATTGAATCAATTTCATAATTGCTCATCTTAAAAATATACAGACTGCCCCAATCTATTCTTTATCCTTTTTTAAAAA
>NZ_JAFLPN010000032.1:0-42411 GCF_029870785.1 Brevibacillus sp. AY1 | reverse complement strand
TGTTGTTTTTGAAGGCAGAAAGCAAAACGAAACTGGAGGAATTGGCGATGAGCGAACCGACGATTCGTAAGGCGGTCAATGTGCTTGAGTTTCTAAATCAGGATAAAGAAGCCCGTAAATTGTATGAGATGCGGGAAATGGCATTGAAGGATGAGCTCAACATGATTGAAGGGGCAAGGGAAGAAGGCAAAGTTGAGGTGGCTAGAAAAATGCTTGCCAAAGGAATGGATGTTTCCTTAATCGTTGAATTGACGGGACTTTCTGTAGAAGAAATCGAAAAACTGAAACAGCAGCTTCACTAACGGAAGCTCATAACGAATCACAATTGGCCCTACGTCCAACCAACGGATGTAGGGCCTTTTTGCGTTCTCAAAAAGCCAAAAGGAGTTGTTGTACATGCCTTTCCCGAACGTACCAACCAAGACGTTAGGCGGTCAGGTTTTCTGGAACACCCTGGACAGAAGAAACGGATGGAAGCTGCAGCAAAACATGTTCACCCAACACTTCCGCATCCTCGATCCGGACAACGTGAGGCAGGCTTGGGGACAGGATGAAGGCGAGATGTGGCGTACGTTTCGCATGTTTGCTGGTTCAAGAAATGAGTGAAGTAAGGTAGGTGTTTGATTGTGGGGGCTCGGAAGAGGCAGGCTCTTTCTTTTTTGATTGGCAACTGACTGCAAAACTCTTTAGAAACTCGCTGAAAATCGAGACTAATCATACTCATCTTGATTACCACCCATTCCCAACAAGGAACCTCTCCATTCCCCTCTCACTACAAACTATAAAGAATGCAGTCAGACCCCCGTTCATTCCTCTCAGTAGCCCTTCACCCTGAAAAAACCGAACAAACGTTTCTAACAAGGTTTGAATACTATATTATTAATAGGAATATGACGGAAAGGAGGCTTTGTGCAGGAGTGTCTGAAAAGCGTTCCGGTGGTATAATGGTAGTACAGACAATGAACGGGCAAGGGAGAGTGATGGTGTGACCAAGCGGATGAATCCCATCGTCGATTTTGTGTTCAAGCGAATTTTCGGTACCGAGGAAAACAAAGACCTGCTGTTGTCTTTTCTCAACGCGACGCTAAAACCAGAGGAAGGAAAACAGCTACAGGAGATCACGCTGGTTGACCCGCACATCAACGCGGATCAGGTGGGTGACAAGGCATCCATCCTTGATGTCAGGGGGAAAACGAAGACAGGCGAACAGATCAACATTGAAGTTCAACTACACAACAAGTACGACATGGAGAAACGCTCTCTGTACTACTGGGCGAAGATGTACGAGGGACAGCTGGCAGAAGGTGAACCGTACCGGAATCTAAGAAAGACGGTTACAATCAGCATTGTAGATTTCTCGTACCTACCCTCAAAGAGCTACCACAGCGTTTTTCGTCTGAGGGAAGACAAAGAGAAATTTGTTTTGACGGACAATCTGGAAATCCATTTTCTTGAGTTGCCGAAGCTGGGAGCAGAGCATCAGGAAACCAGCGATTTGCTGGTGAAATGGTTGCTGTTCCTGAAAGCCGAGAGCGAAACGAAACTGGAGGAATTGGCGATGAGTGAACCGACCATTCGCAAGGCAGTCAACGTCCTTGAATTTTTGAGTCAGGATGCCGAAGCTCGCAGATTGTATGAAATGCGGGAGAAAGCATTGAAGGACGAATTGAACATGGTTGAAGGAGCAAAGGAAGAAGGAAGAACTGAAGGGAAGGCTGTCATTGTTCGTAACATGCTTGCAAAAGGTTTGAACGTGGCCGAAATCTCGGAGTTGACCGGACTGACCATAGCTGAAGTAGAAAAACTGAAACAGCAACTGCACTAGCTCCAACTCCATGTTCCGCAAGTAGCGTCAGTACCGAAAGTGCCGACAGAAGGTGACACAACTGCCACCACTGACGCTACACGAGGCTCAAAACGGTGTCGAGGTGGAAAATTGCAAAAGTAGCCAGCCCTACGTCCACCCAACGGATGTTGGGCCTTTTTGCGTTCAAAAAAATCAAAAGGAGTTGTTGTACATGCTTTTTCCGAACCTTCCCACCAAAACAATAGGAGCGAGCTTTTTCTGGGACACCCTGGACTCCAGAAAAGGCACTACCGCATCCTCGACCCATAGAATGTCCGTCAGGCCTGGAGCAACGATGAGGTAGAGATGTGGCATGCTTTTCGGAAGTTCACGTCTGGAAGTAGAGAGTAACCGCCCTGCTCCGATCAAAAGGATGCAGGGCATTTTTCTGTTTCAGGAGGGAGAATGAATGCAACTGATGGAGGAGTTTGAGCTGTCCCTCATAGAAAACGGGATCGCGCCGAAAACGATAGTATCCTACGTGGGTGACGTGAAGGGGTTTTGATTATCCTATAAAGCGAACATACGTTTCTAACAAGATTTGGATACTCTATTATTAATAGGAATATGTTTGAGTGGAGGCTTTGGCCGGAGTGTCTGAAAAGCGTTCCGGTGGTATAATGGTAGTACAGACAATGAACGGGCAAGGGAGAGTGATGGTGTGACCAAGCGGATGAATCCCATCGTCGATTTTGTGTTCAAGCGAATTTTCGGTACCGAGGAAAACAAAGACCTGCTGTTGTCGTTTCTCAACGCGACGCTAAAACCGGAGGAAGGAAAACAGCTAAAGGAAATCACGCTGGTTGACCCGCAACGCGAATCAGGTGGGCGACAAGGCATCCATCTTTGATGTCAGGGGGAAAACGAAGACAGGCGAACAGATCAACATTGAAGTTCAACTACACAACAAGTACGACATGGAGAAACGCTCTCTGTACTACTGGGCGAAGATGTACGAGGGACAGCTGGCAGAAGGTGAACCGTACCGGAATCTAAGAAAGACGGTTACAATCAGCATTGTAGATTTCTCGTACCTACCCTCAAAGAGCTACCACAGCGTTTTTCGTCTGAGGGAAGACAAAGAGAAATTTGTTTTGACGGACAATCTGGAAATCCATTTTCTTGAGTTGCCGAAGCTGGGAGCAGAGCATCAGGAAACCAGTGACCTGCTGGTGAAATGGCTGCTGTTCCTGAAAGCCGAGAGTGAAACGAAACTGGAGGAATTGGCTATGAGTGAACCAACGATTCGTAAGGCAGTCAACGTCCTTGAGTTTTTGAGTCAGGATGCTGAAGCTCGCAGATTGTATGAAATGCGGGAGAAAGCATTGAAGGATGAAGCTAACATGATTCAGGGAGCAAAGCAAGAGAAGGCAATGGAAGTGGCCAAAAATTTGCTGGCGATGGACATGACTGTAGATGTAGTTGCAAAAGCAACAGGTTTGTCGGAAGAGGAAATCGAAAAACTAAAACAGCAACTGCACTAATCATCCCCTCCATGCTCCGCAAGTAGCGTCAGTACCGAAAGTACCGACAGAAGGTGACGGCATCTGGCACCACTGACGCTACACGAGGCGCAAAACGGTGTTGAGGTAAGAATGGCAGAATCAACGAGCCCTACGTCCAACGAACGGATGTAGGGCCTTTTTGCGTTCCAAAAAAGTCACAAGGAGCTGTTGTACATGCTTTTTCCAAATCTACCAACGAAGACATTAGGAGGGAGCTTCTTCTGGGATACCCTGCAATCCAGAAACGGCTGGAAGCTTCAAAAGAACATCATTACCGAGCACTACCGCATTCTTGATCCAGAGAACGTCCGTCAGACATGGGGCAACGATGAGGTGGAAATGTGGCATGCCTTTCAGAAGTTCACTTCTGGAAGTAGAGAGTAACCGCCCTGGGCCAATCAAAAGGCTGCAGGGTATTTTTCTGTTTTCAGGAGGGAGAAGGAATGAACCCGATTGAGGAGTTTGAGCGGTATCTCGTTGAGAATGGGATTGCTGCCAAAACGATTGAATCCTACGTTGGCGACGTGAAAGGGTTTCGACCGTAAGCTGACCACAGAACAAGTCGTCACGCTGCGGAAAGACAGGATCAAGGTGGCCGCTGGCAGCGAGGGAGAGGTGGAAGTCTTTTCAGAGCAGGAGGTGAACCAGCTGCTGTTCTTTGTCCAGGACAGGGTGAACGTCAAATAGGCCCCATCTACCTACTAGGTGGGGCCTATTTGCGTGGTCTTACGGAAGGAAAGACTAGGGACGAGTTAGCGGAAGAGTTTGAGTATGCCAACTACAAATCCCTCGACATGCACATGCGGCGCAGAAACTTTACGTGGGATCGGGACAAGCAAACGTATGTGCCGATCTATAACCGCTTGGAAGAACGGGATCTGGAAATCTCTTTGACCGCATCGTCGAAAGTAGCCACCGTCCTTTCCCTCTTTCAGAAAGAAGGAGCGGATGCCAGAACCATTGCCAAGCGGTTGGGTTTTACCGATCACCGAGAACTAGCTGCTTACATGAAAGGGAAGGGATACGAATGGTCATCAGAGGCAGGAAACTACGTCAAAATGCGTGGACAAGTGCAAGAGGATTTGGAAAATGAGGACTCTTCACTTAGAGCCTTTGATGAAGAAAATAGGGTAGTGGCACAGGCTCAATTACTAGGGGCTACTCCGTCTGTCCCTGTACGGATCGATCAAGCTGTAGTGGGACAGCTAGAACAGTACGTACCACTCTTGGAGATGCTGGAGCGAAACAAGGGCAAGCTGATTGATCTTCTTGTACCCACGGCGGAGGATGGCAAAGTACCTCGCTACACGATTCCGGGCATCTTTGTCACCAAGTCCGTTCACATGACCAACACGCTCGATCAGGAAGTGGAAACCTTGCTGGGACGAAATTGAGGCTTGGTTGTACAGCATAGGGGAACATCTTCGAGGGCATTCAGGGCGAGTAACAAGCTCTGAATGCCCTCTTTGCCCTGAAAAAACGCGTAGAGGGTGAATAGCAGTACATAGGGGATTGAGCCACTGTTTCTATCGCAAAGAGTGCGGAACATGGTTGTTTTTGGAGAAGAAGGTAACGCTGGCACGAGCAGCCGAATTAGCGGGAAAGTCACTGAGCGACTTTATTGATTATCTAAGTGACTGTGGCATTGCCTGGATGGAATATACAGAAGAAGATAGACGATTAGATGATCAAACGATTTCTAGGCTTTTAGCAGAAGAAGGAGAAAAAGATGCGTAAGGTCATTTCTAATTCAAGCCCGATTATTGCCTTGTCAATAATCGGGCATCTTTCGCTTATGAATGAGCTTTTTGATGAGGTCTACCTTCCCGCTGAAGTCTATCGTGAAATTGTAGAGAGTGAGAGTCTTCGGGAGCATGGAAAGCGTGAGTTGCAGGAAGCGGTGGAGCATGGGCGTTTTCAGATCTATCGGGTGCAGAATGAAGAGTTAGTGAGCAAGCTCTACGGACGGGCGAGCAGATCAACATCGAAGTCCAATTGCACAACAAGTACGACATGGAGAAGCGCTCCCTGTACTATTGGGCAAAGATGTACGAGGGACAACTGGCCGAAGGCGAACCATACCGTAACCTCAAAAAGACGGTCACGATCAGCATTGTGGACTTTTCGTACCTTCCCAAAGAGCTACCACAGTGTTTTTCGTCTCAGGGAAGACGCAGAGAAATTCATCTTGACGGACAATCTGGAAATCCATTTTCTTGAGTTGCCGAAGCTTGGATTCGAACATCAGAAAACCAGTGATCTGCTGGTGAAATGGTTGTTGTTTCTGAAGGCCGAGAGTGAAACGAAACTGGAGGAATTGGCGATGAGCGAACCAACGATTCGTAAGGCGATCAATGTATTGGAGTTTTTGAGTCAGGATAAGGAAGCCCGTAAACTGTATGAAATGCGTGAGATGGCGTTGAAGGATGAGCTAAATATGATTGAAGGAGCTAAAGCAGAAGGCCGAACAGAAGGCGAGCGACAAAAGGCAACTGAGGTTGCCAAAAACCTGCTAACGATGGACATGACTGTTGAAGTGGTGGCAAAAGCAACGGGATTATCAACGGAAGAAATCGAAAAACTGAAACAGCAACTTCACTAAACATTAACAGCAGCTTCACAATCAGCCCTGTGTCCAAACAATGGATGCAGGGTCTTTTTGCGTTGCCAAAAATCAAAGGAGTGGTTGTACATGCTTTTACCGAACTTACCCACCAAAACATTAGGAGGGAGCTTCTTCTGGGACACGCTGGACAGGAAAAATGGCTGGCAGCTACAGAAAAACCTCATCACCGAGCACTACCGCATTCTTGATCCAGAGAATGTCCGTAAGCGTCAAATCCCCCCCACCTGTTTCTGGAAACCAGAGTCTGTCACAATGAATCCATCATCATTCAGAAAAGGATGGATTCATTATGGAAGAAACCCTACAGCAAATATGGGCAAAACGAATCGTGTCTTATCAGGAAAGTGGGCAAACGATGAAAACCTGGTGTGCCAAGCAGGGGCTGCCCATCCAGCAGTTAAAATATTGGCTGTACAAAGCTCAAAAACCACAGATCTCGGCACCATCCGCTTCCACGTTTCGCCGTGTGACCGTTACCGCCCCGATATCGGAGCCTAACCCGTTATGGATACAGATTGGTTCTGCCTGTATTTCGGTACGTCCCGGCTTCGAGCCTCAACTACTTCGTGATGTGGTCGCCGCGCTGAGCCCCGAATGCTAAATCTGACGGGAACTTCGCAGGTGTATCTCGCTTGTGGCACGACGGATTTGCGTAAATCGATTGACGGTTTGGCCGCGATCGTCCAGGAACAGTTTTCGCTTGATCCGTTTTCCGCCGCATATTTGTGTTTTGTAACAGGAGGCGGGACAAGCTCAAGATCCTTCAGTGGGATCATGCGGGCTTTTGGCTTTATTATCGGCGTCTCGAACGTGGCACGTTTCAATGGCCCTCCACGGGCCATTCTCCCCTTTGTCTCACGCAACGAGAGTTGCGTTGGTTACTTGATGGTCTGTCCTTATCACAACAGCACGCCCATCCTGGCGTTTCACCTAAAGTGGTCATTTGAGCAAAGTCATCTCTTTGAAGGAATTTCCCCTGGGTTTGTTTGTCGAATGAATCCCCTATGAAAACAAGAACGGAATCCCTCACCTTGGAACAACTCCAGCAGCAAAATGCCAAGCTGGAACAACAGAATGCCGAACTGTCGGCCAAACTCAAGTGGTATGAGGAACAGTGGAGACTTTCGCAGCAGAAGCGTTTCGGCGCTTCTAGTGAGAAAACACATCCCGAACAACTGGAGTTGAACCTGTTTAACGAAGCGGAAGTACTGGCTACACCAATCGGGCAAGAACCCGAGATAGAACAGGTTACTTACGAACGGCGCAAGACTAATGGCAAGCGCAAGGCGGAACTGTCGAATCTACCCGTTGAGACAGTAACGTATCAGCTTCAAGAAGATGAGCAAATCTGCCCATGCTGTGGCGGATCCTTGCACGAGATGACTACGGAGACGCGTAGTGAAATTGCCATGGTACCCGCACAGGTGAAAGTCGTTCAGCATGTGCGGCAGGTATATGCCTGCCGTCACTGCGAACGACATGAGCTGCAAACTCCAATCATCACTGATCCGATGCCAAAGCCCGTGTATCCGGGTAGTTTGGCCTCTCCTTCAGCTTCAGCGATGGCGTATACGATGTGCCAAAAATACGTGGATAGCATGCCACTCTACAGGCAAGAGCAACAGTTTGCCCGTATGGGCTATACGTTGTCGCGGCAAACGATGGCAAATTGGATGATCTATGGTGCAGAGAAATGGCTAACGCTGATTGTGGAGGGAATGAAGGATTATCTGCTCAAACAAGAGGTGCTGCATGCGGATGAGACGACGTTGCAAGTGTTGAAGGAGCCTGGGAAATCGGCAGAAACCACTTCGTATCTGTGGTTGTATCGGACGGGACGTGGAGCACAGCCCGCTGTGATCTACGAGTATCAACGAATGCGTGGTGGCGAGCATCCGCTTACGTTCAAGCGAAGTGTACTTTTTGACTTCCGTAACCCTCGCTGAAGAATATAAAGAATGCAGTCAGCCACCAATTTTCGGTAGCTGGCTTGTCTTGTTTAAGGGAAGATCCGCAAAAATTGATTCTATCAAAGTTTGAAGATTATAATATTAATGAGAATATGACGGAAAGGAGGCTTTGGCTGGAGTGTCTGAAAAGCATTCCGGTGGTATAATAAATATAAAAATATACAATGAACGGGCAAGGGAGAGTGATGGAGTGACAAGACGCATGGATTTGAAAGTGGACTACGCGTTCAAGCTGCTGTTCGGCACGCAGGAAAACGAACCAATCCTGCGAGCGATGCTCAACGCGCTTCTGAAGCTTCCAAAGGACGACCGGATCGCTTCCCTGACCATCCTCAACTCGGAGCTGCTACGGGAGCATGAGACGGACAAAGCGTCCGTCCTCGACATCTACGCCCGGACGGAAAAGGATGAGTACATCAACATCGAGATTCAGGTGGCCGACAAGTACGACATGAAAAAGCGGACGTTGTACTACTGGTCACGGATCTACTCCTCACAGTTGAAAAAGGGTAGTATCTCCTACGGAGAGATGAAGAAGACCATTACCATTAACATCCTGGACTTTGACCTGCTACAGGAAACGGATCGGTACCACTCCACGTTCCGTCTGTACGAGGACGAGGAGAAGTTTTTGCTTACCGACGTGCTGGAAGTCCATTTCGTGGAGATGCCGAAGCTTCTGCGGCTGTGGGAGGAGCAAACCGTCAATCTCGAAGACAACGAAAAAGAGAGATGGCTGCTGATGCTGGAAGCAGACGAACGTGAAGACATTCGCAGAGAATTGGAGGCGATTGCGATGAAAGATCCGTTGATGAAGAAAGCGTTTGATCAGTGGGAAGACCTGAGCCGCGACGACCAGAAGTGGGTAGAGTACGAGAGCAGGAAAAAGGCGATTCACGATGAGCTGTCTGCCGCGAGGGAAGCTGAGATTCGGCAGCAACGTGCCAGAGAGGAAGGTTTAGCGGAAGGCCGAACGGAAGGCGAACGGCAAAAAGCACTGGAAATAGCCAGAGAGATGCTTGCTGAAGGCGACAGTCCCGAACGGGTTGCCAAACTAACTAAACTTCCCTTAGAAGAAATTGAAAAACTGAAACAGCAACTTCACTAAACATTAACAGCAGCTTCACAATCAGCCCTGTGTCCAATCAATGGATGCAGGGTCTTTTTGCATTACCAAAAAACCAAGAGGAGCTGTTGTACATGCTTTTCCCGAACGTACCGACCAAGAGTATGCTGTGACCACCACCAATCCATGAATACTTTTCCATAAAGGGAGAAATAATACAAAAAACTATTATGAAAAACAGAGGAATGGACTATGGCAAATTTAAGCGGCTGGAACAAACAACTTATCTCAGGAGAATGGAGAGAAGGCAGTAGTAAGGATACCTATGAGGACAAAAACCCTTATAATGACGAAACATTGGTAAAAATTCGCTTGGCAAATCTCGACGACATAAACGAATCCTACGATTCAGCAAAAAGGGTCCAAAAAGAGTGGGCGAAAGTAAACCCTTATGAGCGCTCCCGAATCATTGAAAGAGCGGCGGAACTACTCTCACATAGACGTCAAGAGATGATTGAAATTATCACAACGGAAACAGGAAGTACCGTAGTGAAAGCAAATGTGGAAATTGAATTTGCACTTGCCATTATTAAAGAGGCATCAACATTCCCCATTCGTATGTCAGGACAGATCCTACCCTCTATTATTCCTGGAAAAGAGAACCGAATATATCGAATCCCGGCTGGTGTGGTAGGGGTTATTAGCCCGTTTAACTTTCCGTTTTATCTCTCAATGCGTACTGTCGCCCCCGCTCTTGCGACAGGGAACGGAGTAGTACTGAAACCCGATTCCCAAACGATGATTGCAGGAGGTCTCTTTATTGGAAAATTGTTTGAAGAGGCGGGAATTCCCAAGGGTCTTTTAAATGTCGTTGTCTTCAATCCGGGTGAAATTGGGGATGCGTTTGTGGAACACCCGATTCCACGCATTATCTCATTTACTGGTTCTACTGAAGTCGGAAGACATATTGGTGAGCTATGCGGAAAGAATTTAAAGCGGGTCGCTCTTGAATTGGGTGGCAACAACGCCATAATTGTGCTTGCGGATGCAGATATTGAAAAGGCGGCTGGAGCAGCGGCATTTGGGAAATTTATGCACTCAGGACAGATTTGTATGGCAATCAATCGTGTGATCGTAGATGAAAAGGTAATCGAACCCTTCCTGGAGGCGTTTGTTCAAAAAGCGAAAAGGATTCCTTACGGGGACCAGTCAAACCCTGAAACGATTATAGGTCCTCTAATTAACCGAAAGCAGGTAGACCGTATTCTCGCACTGATTGAAAAGAGTAAAGGCGAAGGAGCCAAGGTGGTACTGGGAGGAAGTGTGAACGGAAACGTAATGTGTCCGTTTATTCTTCGAGACGTCACCAATGATATGACAATAGCACAGGAAGAGATATTTGGACCGGTGGCTTCTGTTATATCCGCGAAAGATGAGGAAGATGCCATCCGTATAGCTAATGACAGCCCTTATGGCTTAAGCGGTGCTGTATATGGGGGAAGTCTTGAACATGCCATTGAAGTAGCCAAACGTGTTGAAACAGGCATGATTCACGTCAACGACCAAAGCGTTAATGATGAACCCATTATCGCCTTTGGTGGTGAAAAATCCTCAGGTCTTGGAAGGTACGGGGGAGAGTGGGCACTTGACGAATTCACCACAGTAAAATGGATTTCAGTACAAATTCAAGACAGGGAATATCCCTTTTAATGGTTTGGTGCCTACCACCACCCGAAAAATGTCGAAAGGGTCTACCTCGAAAAGAGGTAGGCTCTTTCATATTTTGTCTGATTTCTCCATGCAACCTGTCACAGAAAAAAGAGCCAAACAGGGCTCCTAAGGCTCGTTTCGCGTTTAGGGAGACATATTTGTACCCCCTAAAATCTTTGGTTTTTCTAAAAAGACAATTACCGGATTCTTTGTAGTGTCAGATCAAACAAGGAATAGATCGAAAAGAAGGTCGGAGAAAGGCTTCTCGAACTACTAATTAGGTAGACGTAAACATCTACGTGTTTGTCTACATTGTTTTCTTCTTATTTGTCAGATACTTATACTGGACAAGTATTCGAAGCAGAAGTAAGTGAATGCAATAGAATGATGACTGATGACTTATGAATCCGCTATTTTCAAACCTCTCTGATAATATTCTTCATGGATAGATGTGGGTACCAAACTTCCGCCGGTAGCCCAAACAACATGGGTTGCCTTCTGTAGCTTGTGCATTAAATCGTGGTGGGTCAAATACTGTTGACCCTCAGGTTTGCTTACCAAGCGGACCGGTCCGGGCATTCCTGCCAGCGCCGATGGTTCAAGTTTTATGGCGTGGCTATCTGTAAGTCTGCTCAACAGTTTATATAACTCCTCATCTTGAACCGTGTAGATACCACTCAGAAGGGATTCGATCATCCTTCCAACGAAGCGGGATGGACGACCAACTGCCAGCCCGTCTGCCTCTGTCTTGTTGTCAATCCCGAAATCTTGAACGGAAACCTGGTCGTGGAGGCCGGTCATAAGTCCAATCAACATACAGGGAGAATGAGTGGGTTCCGCGAAAAAACAGTGAACAGAATCGCCGAATACTAGCTTTAGTCCAAACGCAACACCTCCAGGACCTCCGCCAACCCCGCATGGTAGGTATACAAACAAAGGATGTTCTCTATCTACAGCTATATGTAATGCATCCAGTTGTTTTTTCAACCGATATGCGGCAACAGCGTACCCTAAAAACAAATGTCTGGAATTTTCATCATCAATAAAGTAACAATTTGGATCAGACGCTGCCTGCTTTCTGCCCTCTTCAACCGCCTTGCCATAATCGGATGGGTACTCTACGACTTTTACTCCTTTGCTTTTGAGAAGCTCCTTTTTCCACGCTTTGGCATCCGCAGACATGTGGACCGTCACTTGAAATCCGAGTTTGGCACTTATAATTCCTATACTTAACCCAAGGTTTCCGGTGGAGCCAACAGCGATGGTGTGTCGTGAGAACAGTTCCCTGAACTTGCTGGAGTCAAAGATGGAATAATCGTCTTGGGGTGTAAGTAAATGATGACGTAACGCCAAATCCTCGGCATGTTTCAGAACCTCGTAGATTCCACCACGCGCCTTTATTGATCCAGCAATCGGAAGATGACTGTCGCATTTTAACCACATGCTGCCTGGAATCTCGACCTGGTGGCTCGTCTCCAAATATGTCTGCATTTGTTGGATGGGGACTAGTTGGGATTCTATTAATCCGTTTGTCTCTGTCGTTTCAGGAAATACGAGCTGTAAATAGGGGGCGAAGCGCATCAAGCGAGCTTCAGCATCTTTTACATCTTCTGCGCTTATCGAGCGTACTTGTTTTTCAAAGGACTCATATTTCCCATTTACCCAAAACACTTCTTCTGTTGCTATCAGTTGATGGAGTAACGGATATGTTTCTTTCCATTCGGTCAGTGTCCTGCTGGCAATATGCGTGTTTTCATTCATTGTTTGAAAACCCCCAATAATTTAAAATAGATTTAATTGCGTAAATTCTATTTACTTTTTTGCTCTCATTTTAAAGCAGTTTTATTGAATGTCAATTATTTTAAGGGGAGTGTTTAGATTGGATGAGCTCCACATCGGACGAAAAATCCTTCAATATCGAAAGGAGAAGGGGCTAAATATCCGACAATTGGCCGAAATGGCAGATGTCACTCCCTCCCTTTTGAGTCAGATTGAAAGAGGATTGGCTAATCCATCTATACAGACGTTAAAAATGATTGCTCACGTGCTGGATGTTCAGCTTTTTCATTTCTTTTTAGGCCAAACAAGCACGGAGGAGCTCATCGTCAAATCTGATAAACGGAAAAAAATAATTTTTCCCGAGAATGAGCTTCTCTCTTATGAATTGCTTTCCCCCGACTTAAGCGGTGCCATTGAAATGGCGTTGATGAAGCTGATGCCCGGCTCTCATTCCTCGGAAAGGCCCCTGCAGCATAAGGGAGAAGAGACATCATTCATTCTCGAAGGAAAAGTGCTGTTACATATGAATGGCGAGGTCATTCTGTTAAATCAGGGTGACAGTGTCAGAATTCCATCTCTTGCGAAACACAGGTGGGAGAATCCGTTTCATGATAGGGTTGTTGTTGTTTTTGCTGTATCGCCACCGTCTTTTTAACACGATGATTGGGAACCTGGATAGCATCATTTATCCAGCGTTCTTTTTTATCGGAAGGAAAGATGTTATGTCCTAGACGAAAAGGTCCATTTACGGACGTTGACCTTTACTACCCCAGTGAAATAGTATTTGCTTATAAAAATCAGAAAATTCATCATACTTCAGCTCAAAACTTGTTAAGAAAGAAAGGGCTAAAAATGAAAGTGGCTGTCATAGGATCTTCCGCTATTGTAAATGATGTTATGAATTTGGCAGATGAATTTCCATCCTTGCAAGTGTTTCCAGTCCCTTATGCACATGAACGGGAGACGTTGCCACTCATAACAAACCATGCAGATGGTATGGATATGCTGCTGTTTACCGGCCCCTTGCCTCACCACATTGCGCAAAAGCATTTGGGGACCACTAGACCAATGCTATATGTTCCTTATACGGGAACTTCGTTATACCGAGCCTTATTTGCAGTCATCCATCAGACAAAAGACGCTGACAAAGTCGAACAATTACATCTCAGCATTGATAGTTTGGATAAGGCAGAAATCATGGAGTGTCTGGAAGAACTACAAATCTGTACGGAAGGTTTGTTCAGTCGTCCTTTTCAACTGGGCGAAAGTACAGACGAACTGGTACGTTTCCACTACGAATTATGGAAGCAAAATCGTATTCACGCAGCCATTACATGTATTACCTCCGTATTTTTACAATTGCGTGAATTGGGGGTGAATGTTTTACAGATCACCCCTACCAAAAGCTCCATTCGCAATACATTGCAACGGGTGATCTTAGAAGGAAAGGTAGTGCAGCAGTCATCCAGCCAAATTGCCATTGGGATCGTTGGCTTTTATAACGAAGCCAAACCTTATCGAAAAACATTTTCTGAATATGAGATACAGCGCAAAAAGTTGGCCTTACATAACGTTTTACTTGATTACGGAGAAGAAACACAAGCCCTCGTCGACTGGACTGAAAATAACGAAATTCGATTTGTGACAACGCGCGGAGTTATCGAGCAAAATACAAAGAACTTTAAAGAAGCTGATGTGCTGGACAAAATCGCTCAACAAACATGCTTCACTCCTTCAATGGGGATCGGTTTTGGCAAAACGGCGAACGAGGCCGAAATGAACGCTCATCTGGCTTTGGACAAGGCGAAGCAGAACGGTAGCGGAGTCGGTTACATCATGGAACAGGATGGTACCTTACACGGCCCACTGGGTGATGAATTTCATTTTCCTTATTCCCTGCGAAGTGACGACCCGCAAATATTGGAGTGGGCGAAGAGAGCTGGGGTAAGCGTTGGGACGATGAACAGATTGCTATCATTTCTAAAAAGTAACGGAAAATATCAAATCACTTCATGGGAGCTTGCGCATGGCTTTGGTATCTCCCTGCGTAGCGCGAGGAGAATTCTCAGCAAACTTGAGAACAGTCATTTAGTACAAGTGATAGGAGAGGAACAGCCATTGACGAAGGGAAGACCTCGGCAAGTTTATGCCTTACATGTGAAAACACTCCAATCAGGGAAGGGGCAGCTACGATGAGAATAGTCATTGGGCAGATTTTTCACGAAACCAACACCCTGGCCAATATAAAGACAACAGTGGAAGCATTTCAGAAATGGGAATGGGAACAGGGCGAAAGAATTATCGAGCTTCATGACGGAGTGAGAGATTATTTGGGAGGGATGATCGACAAGGCAAAAGAATTGGGTATTGAGCTACTCCCTACATTTAGTGCATTAGCCTATCCATCTGGGATCATCACCAGCGAAGCTTACCACATGATGAAATCAGAAATGCTCACAAGTATTCAACAAGCGGGTAGCTTTGATGCGATTTGCTTAAATCTTCATGGAGCCGGGGTCGCCGAAGGCATTGACGATTTGGAAGGGGATATTTTAAGAGAGATTAGACAGCTTGTCGGAAAAAACATTCCGATTGTGGCGACTCTCGATTTGCACGCCAATTTGACAACTGCGATGGTAACGGAAGTGGATGCCCTTTTTGGTTGTAATTACTACCCTCACACAGATTGTTTTGAGCGAGGAGCCGAAGCTATGAATACGGTGGCAAGAATCGTGAGAGGCGAGATCAATCCTGTGTTGTCGCTGAAAAAACTGCCGCTGATGATTCCGCCTTCTACCACTTATCAATCACCGGCAAAAGATATTCTAAACAGTTGCAGCGATTGGGAAAAGCAGGAGGATGTGATTGATTGCACCTTTTTCCATGGCTTCTCTCATACAGACAGCCCGCACAGCAGTGTTTCGATCTTGACGATCACCAATCAAAATCCGGCATTAGGGCAACGAATCAATGAGGATGTCGCTAACACGGTTTGGAGTAGGAAAGAAGGCTTTTATCCGGAGTTTCCTTCTCCAGAGGAAGGGATACAAATCGCATTATCGATAAAGGAATACCCAGTCGTGATTAATGAAACATCAGACAATCCGGGAGCCGGGACACCTGGTGATGGTACTCATTTGCTGAGTGCGATATTGGAAGCAAACATTCCGAATAGCTGTTTTGGGTTTATCTATGACCCTGCAGTTGCAGATATCGCTCACAAAGCTAGTGTAGGCTCAAAAATAAAAGTGCAGCTAGGAGGAAAAACCGATAATTTGCATGGAAGCCCGCTCGAGCTGGTAGCATATGTGAAAACCTTGACTGATGGACAATTCGTTCACACCTCCCCTATGTGGCGAGGATTAAAGGTTAGTTTGGGTCCTTCTGCTCGGCTGCAGGTAGGTAATGTTGACATTATTGTTTGTTCGGTTAATGCCCAAACACTTGATGAACAGGTGTTCGTATTGCATGGGATTGATGTGACAACGCAGCGTATTGTGGCTCTGAAATCAAGTCAGCATTTCCGTGCTGTCTTCCAACCAATCGCAAAAAAAATTATAACGGTAGACTCACCTGGATTAAGCACCTCGAAGCTGACCAATCTGCAATACAAAAGAGTGAATCGGCCTATTTATCCGTTGGACTCATTTTAGAAATACCAAATAGGGGGTAGGAATATTGGCTAGCGCTGTTAGAAAGATTTGGGGATATCGGTACTTCGTATTGCTGATCGTCTGGTTATTGTATGTTGTGAATTATTTTGATCGGATTGCGGTTTTAACCTTTCTGCCGTTTATCCAACAAGACCTTAATCTCACACCGGCGGAGGTTGGACAACTTGCTTCCACATTCTTCTTTGCGTACGCGCTCGGTCAAGTCAGTGCGGGATTCTTGGCAGATAAATTCGGTCCGAAGAAAATCATGAATATTGCCATTATCGTGTTTACCGCCATTACGGCACTTACCGGGTTCATTAAAACATTTACTCAATTCTTTATTCTGCGAATCGGTTTGGGAATAGGAGAAGCGCATCATTTTGCTCCAGCTGCGAAAACCATCACCAACTGGTTTCCGCGGGCGGAGCGGGGAAAGGCCATGTCGTGGTTTACGACTTCCAATTTTGTTGCTCCCGCCATCGTTCCATTAGTCATTACGAGTATTTCCGTTTATTGGTTTGGCGGTGATTGGCGACCTGTATTTTTCTTGCTCTGCATACCCGGTATTATCGGTGTTTTGCTGTTGTGGTATTTCATCACAGATACGCCAAAAGAAATGCTGAACAAAGGAAGGTTAAGTAAAGAGGAATATCAGTTAATTGAGGAGCACGAAGAGGAAGCAAGCCCTATCGATACGCCTAAGAAGAAAAACTATGGTCTTTTTCTAAAGGATGTAAACTTCTACATCTACATGGTTATTATGTTCTGTAATATTGGCATATACTGGGGCAGCACAACCTGGTTATCTTCCTTCTTGGTTAAGCAACACGGGCTTGATTTGAAACAAATGGGGTTATTTGCATCGGCGCCTTATATTGTAGCCGCGTTTTCTACTCTTTTTGGCGGATGGCTCATGGATAAATTTGGGCACATGAAACCTGTAGCCCTGATCGCTTACTTAGGTTGCATTCCTGTACTGTGGGCACTCGGTTCGGTCCCAAAAGGGAATACGGTGATGCTGCTTACCTTCCTTCTCCTTACAGGATTTTTCATCAGTTTAAATGCCGGTTGTGTTTATGCCTATGTTCAGAAGAGATATCCGCGAGAGGTTGTGGGCGGAGCTACTGGATTATCCAATGGTTTCGGTCAATTCGGAGCGTTTATTTCTCCACTGGTTGCCGGATATTTGGTACATGTTTCGCCTGACGGTGTACAGGATTTCAGTAAGGTGTTTGCTTTCTTTGCATCATTGGCGGGTATAGCCGCAATCGGCTCATTTCTGCTAAAAGAAAAACCAATGGCATACAATGAAGAGAATAAGCTCATGGAACCAAAGCAAACTACGATTCACAAAGCGTAAAATGCAGACAATTAATAATCAGAAAATTACAAATGATAGAAACGCATGAATAGAAAGGGGAGGTCAAAACAAATGATGAATTACCCACTGACACTTCGTCCGATTTTGGAGCGGGCGGAAAAGTTCTTTCCCAAAAAGGAGATTGTATCCCGCACGTCTGCCGGTATATTCCGATATACCTACGCTGATTTCGTTCGAAGGTCACGCTGTTTGTCCAGCGTGCTGGAGTCACTCGGGGTACATCGAGGAGACCGGGTAGCCACGTTTGCCTGGAACCACCACCGACATTTGGAAGCGTATTTTGCCATTCCCTGCATGGGAGCCGTCCTGCATACCGTTAATATCCGCCTGTCTTTGGAGCATATCGCATATATTATCAATCATGCTGAGGACAAGGTGTTACTTGTCGACGAAGATCTGGTGCCATTAATTGAAAACATCCAGCATCAATTACCTTCAATCCAAGCGTATATCGTGATGACAGACCAACCAGAACTCCCTGCCACAACGCTTCAGCCCGTCTATTCCTACGAGCAATTAATCGAGCAGGGAGACTCCGCCTATGCCTATCCGGATGATCTTGATGAAAACGCGCCGATGGGAATGTGCTATACATCGGCTACAACCGGCAACCCCAAAGGAGTAGTGTACTCCCATCGCGGGATATTCCTGCATAGTATGACATTTGGGCTGGCTGACACGGCTGCGCTCTCGGAAACCGACACGGTCATGCCGATCGTTCCGATGTTTCATGCCAACGCCTGGGGCATACCTTTTACCTCTGTCTGGCTCGGAGCGAAGCAGGTGCTTCCCGGACCGGGGCCCACTCCCAAAATATTGCTGGACCTGATCCAGCAGGAAAAGGTGACACTAGCAGCAGGTGTTCCCACGATCTGGTTTGGCATTTTAAAAGTGTTGGAAGAAGAGCAATATGATGTGTCCAGCTTACGCGCGGCGATATGCGGCGGTTCAGCAGCTCCCCGCGGCATTATTGAAACATTTGAGACCAAATTCGGCATTCCTTTTTTGCATGCCTACGGGATGACGGAAAGCAGTCCACTTGCCACCGTATCTTGTCTAAAGAGCTATCAACGAGAGCTCTCGCAAGGTGAGAAGCTCGATATTCGTTCAAAGCAAGGGATCCTGGTGCCAGGCTTGGAAATGAAAATTATTGGCAAGAGCGGAGATGTTAAATGGGACGGTCAGGAAATGGGAGAACTGCTCCTTCGCGGTCCCTGGATTGCCGGTGAGTACTATAATGATGATCGAACAAAAGAAACGTTTATAGACGGTTGGCTCCATACCGGTGATGTGGCTGTTATTGATGAAGAGGGCTTTGTGAAGCTTGTTGATCGTACCAAAGATTTGGTCAAGAGCGGGGGAGAATGGATTTCAACAGTCGATTTGGAAAACGCCCTGATGGCCCATCCGGCTGTGTTTGAAGCAAGCGTAGTCGGTGTTCCGCACCCCAAATGGGACGAACGACCAATCGCATTTGTCGTACTGAAGGAGGGGGCCAAAGGAAAGGTGGAGAAGGAGGAATTGCTCGCCTTTTTGCAAGCCCAGTTTACCAAGTGGTGGGTCCCTGACGATCTGGTCTTTCTTGCCGAGATCCCCAAGACCTCTGTTGGGAAATTCATGAAACGAATGCTGCGAGAACAAGCAAAAGAACATTATTTCAGCTAAAAAGATTGGCACGATCTATCCTGATGCGGGGCTCCCCCTGTATTCAGGATTTTTTGTTTCAGTGAGAACACCTCTCCGTTGGAAGTGATAATTGTGATTTTTCGTAAGCGTCAAATAACTCAGTGGATAGAAAAAGAGCAGAAACTCGTGTAGACTGAGTTCTGCTCTCTGAGTTTTGCTCTATTTGCAGGCTTCTTGAACATCTGGACTCCATGGAAAATAATCTTCAAGAAATTCCGGGTGTTGCCCGAACTGTACCCCTGGCAATTGGCAGCCTCACTTAGTTTGGATTTGGGCAGAACCTTGCCTCTGGTGGCATCAATCCACGCCCAAAAAGCCTCTAAAACGGGTTTTTCCTGCTTCAGACGCTCTGACTTGCGTTGTTCGCTCGAGAGGTTCTCAAGAGTTTTTTCAATCTCGAAGAGTTTGTTACAGAATGTAATGCCTTGGCCAGGAAGGGTGGATTCCGGGCTCTGTATATCTTTCGGCAGGGCATCTACGAATTTCCTTCGAAGATGCGTCCAACAAAGGCACCTTTTGATACCTGTAATCTTTTTGTACCCCGAATATGCATCTGAGTGAAGATACCCTTTGAATTCCTGAGGGTATTTGCCACTTCTGCCAGGTTGATACTCGAAGATTCGAATGGGATGTTTGCCATGCTGGCCGCTGCTGTATACCCACATATAGGAAGCGGTGGTGTTTTTCCGTCCCTTTTCATTCATCACTTGGACGGTGGTTTCATCAGCATGCAAGTAGTTTTCTTGTAGGAGTTTCTGGTGCATGCGTTCCACTAATGGCACCAACCAGTCGCGAGAGGCAGCTAAAATCCAATTGGCCATAGTAGCACGGCTAAGGTTTAGACCAGTGTTCGCTACTCCTTTTCCTGACGGTAAAGAGGAAGGGCGTTGACAAATTTCTGATACATAACCCATGCTACCGTGGAGGGAGAAGCCATGGAATGCTGGATCACGGGATAAGGCATGGGTGATTTCTCTATGTAGGGTTCCCCGTTTTTACGACAGGTGCGGCACTCAAAGGTTTCACGGTAATAATCGATGGCCCTAACTTTGGCAGGAATGAACTCGATTTCGGTACGGACGAACTCTTCACCGACCGATACAAGAGTAGTGTTGCATGCTTCGCAACAGCGGTCTTCTACATCCAGCGTACAAAGACGTTTATCGTGTGGGATATCCTTTAAAAGTTCCATCCGCTGACCTTTAAATTTCTTTCGTTGGTAACCTTCTACCTGCTTGAGGTCAGGCTCTGGTGCCAGCGGATCCGCTTGGGTTTCTGCTTCATCAAAAAGAGACATCTGCCCCAAAGAAAGGGACGATGTCTTCTCGGTACTTCTGCCGAAGAGCTTGCGCGTCAGATATTCAACCGATTCATGGAGGCGAGCGTTACACCACCAAAACGTATGATGATATCTGACAATACCTCTTGATCGACGGAATCGGTATCGGATGTGGAGGCTGGAATGTTTACCGGAACGATAGGGTTGTTTCCACTAAGCGATGGAAGTGCCTCGCAGGCAGCTTTGCGGATCCTTCTTAACCAATAGTAGTAACTTGTTGGTTTGATGTTATTCTCAGCACACCGCACAGCGACTGTCTGACCACTATTGCGGCATTGACGGACGATCTCCGTCCACTGGTTGAAACGATATTAGCTAGTAACCTCCCTAGTATTCAACTCTAATCCTCCCATTTAAAGTTTTTCAACTTTACTTTAAAAACTTCAATTTAGAGAATTGTCCCACACGTTTAGGGAAGTTTCATCAAAGAGCTACCACAGTGTTTTTCGTCTCAGGGAAGACGCAGAGAAATTCATCTTGACGGACAATCTGGAAATCCATTTTCTTGAGTTGCCGAAGCTTGGATTCGAACATCAGGAAACCAGTGATCTGCTGGTGAAATGGTTGTTGTTCCTGAAAGCCGAGAGTGAAACGAAACTGGAGGAATTGGCGATGAGCGAACCAACGATTCGTAAGGCGATCAATGTATTGGAGTTTTTGAGTCAGGATAAGGAAGCCCGTAAACTGTATGAAATGCGTGAGATGGCGTTGAAGGATGAGCTAAATATGATTGAAGGAGCTAAAGCAGAAGGCCGAACAGAAGGCGAGCGACAAAAGGCTTTAGAAATCGCTAGAGAAATGCTTGCTGAGGGTGACAGTCCAGAGCGTGTCGCCAAGCTGACCAAACTTCCGTTAGAAGGAATAGAGAAACTGAAAAAGCAACCTCACTAAATATAAGCTAATCAGATTGACATATGGCCCTGTGTCCAACCAATGGATGTAGGTTTTTTTTGCGTTACTGGAGGTGTTACAGATGGACGTGATTCAGCAGTTCGAAGAGTATCTTGTGGAGAACGGGATTGTCCCGAAAACGATTGAGTCGTACGTGGGCGACGTGAAAGCATTTTGTGTGCAACTAGAAGGAATGGGTGTAGAGCAGTCGACTGGTCTAAAACGCTTCTACATTTCCAGCTACAAAAATCACCTGATGGAAGGCATGTACGCGGTGGCGACCATCAACAAAAAGATTAACTCCCTACAGGCTTTCAACCTGTTCCTGATCGACCGTAAAATGACCACAGAGCAAGTCGTCACGCTGCGCAAAGACAGGATTAAGGTGGCCACTGGTAGTGAGGGAGAAGTAGATATGGATCAGGGTACAGACATTACTCTGGATCTGACGCTTCCGGGACCCAGTGGATGTCTCCGATCTGGTGGCTTCTGTAGAAGACATTTCTGGCGATGAGAATCCAACAGAAGTACGTATCGATTCAGTAACGAAAACGGATGGAAATGCGTTAACCGGTGGGGAATCAACGGTCAGGGTTCATCTCTCCATCACAGGTACGGTGACAGAGGGAGACTGGGTGGAAATAAAGACGGCCAGTGGAGCCATTTTTGATGGAGCTGGAAATCTGATGGCAGACCATGAAAGCACAGGGGAAAAATCGCTTCATCAACCGCTTGCCTATACGTGGGATGAAGCGACTGATACGATTACCTTGCATGGAATACAAGTGGATAAACGGACTGGAGATACTGGGGTACGGTTGGTTGCCCCAAGTAATGGAGGCCTGGAACGGATTTCACGACAACCCTAGGGACGAGCGAATTTTAGCAGAAGTGCTTAATGAAGAAGATTTTGCGACTCTGATGGATTCTCTCAATAGTCGTTCCAATATTATTCGAGATTGGAATCAAGTTGCTACATCATTGGGCAGAAGTTTTTTTCATCTTTCCCCGAGGGTGGTACATCCAGAATTCTCCGAGAAGATATGGGCAATGGTTAGCGTTAATAATGAGATATCTTATCGTCATCTAAGGAGCTGGGCTGAACTGTGTTTCCCCGAAAAAGATGAGATGGAGAAAAGACTACAGCAGACAAATGATTAGCGATGACATTCCTTGTTTTTCGTAACATCCAGCAGAACAACTCAAATCCGACATGGAAATGGAGAAATGCCATGATTAGGATATTAGAGGAGAAGCGAGTATTTTACGAGCAGTTGTTTGAGGGAGATTATAAATGGATAAAAAAGGAACTATCTCAACATGGGATACGAATTTTGGATGGATTCGTTTCGGGCTATGAATTGGTTAAAGAATTTTACCAAAGCGTATACACGAAATCAAGTGCGAGGCTTGTTCTATGTGGAATGAACCCAGGCAGGTTTGGAGCAGGCAAAACAGGTATACCATTTCTAGACTTCCGTTCCCTCTCCAAAATCATGCCCACAGTCAACAAGCAGGATAGTGAAAGAAGTGCTGGTTTTGTTTTCGATGTTATCGAGAGGTATGGGAAAGAATCCTTTTTTGATGATGTGTACCTGACTAATATTTCGTGGTTTGGATTTGAGAAGGAAGGAAAGAATCATAATTACTATATGCTTTCAGCAGAAATCCAAGAAGTACTTCTGGCGAACTTTGTCGAAGAAATGAACCGTGTTAAGCCCATTGTCATTGTGCCTCTTTCAGAAAAGGTGGAGCAGAGTCTGAAGTACCTAAGACAAAAAGGTCTGTTGCTATACCCTATTGGATCAAGACTTCCTCATCCGGTTAAATGTGCTGAATCGTCTATAGAAAGGTAGATAGATTCCCTACGTCCTTATCGGTGTGGGGAGACGACGAAGAGGAAATGAGGCGTACATTCATCAAATTTGCGGGAATGGGTAGACCCGAAGACTGACATTAGCCTTCGGGATTTTAGCATGTTAAGAGGTGTTTCTAATGGACGTGATTCAGCAGTTCGAAGAGTATCTTGTGGACAACGGGATTGTCCCGAAAACGATTGAGTCGCACGTTGGCGAAGTGAAAGCATTTGGTGTGTTCCTGGAAGGAATGGGTGTAGAGCAGTCGACTGGTCTAAAACACTTCTACATTTCCAGCTACAAAAACCACCTGATGGAAAACAAGTACGCGATGGCAACCATCAACAAAAAGATTGACTCCCTACAGGCTTTCAACCCACTTCGTCCCTATTTGGTGGATCTAATCAAAGCCAACATCCGGTCAGAATGGCAGGCAAACAAGCACAATTTATTAAAAAACATTGTGAGAAATGCAGTAGTATAGTTATTGAGAAAAAGAATCTAAAATATCTCTTTTTCTGCCCCATTCCCATCATCTATACTTGTCTAAAGCAAAACAGACAGAAAAGGAGTGGGGTTATGAATTTGCGCTTAAAAAAAGTAGCAAGGGGAATGCTAGTTGCTGCACTGCTGCTTGGTACCTTCATCCTCTCACCCACAGCATTCGCCGAAGAGAGACAAGAGTCCCTGCCGAAGATCATGTCCAGTGAGACCGGCGAATACATCATCAAACTAAAAAATGCGGCCGGACCCAGAGCGATGACTCACCTCGGTGTCGATAATAGAGAAGTTTCCCTATTAGGGGCAAATAGACAGCATCTCTTAATCAAGCTGCCTGCTAATAGGGATGAGCACGTGCTGGATGGTCTTGCCCAAGACCCTAATATCGAATACATAGAGCCAAACATCCGGATGCGCAAAGCAGCAGAAATCACAGATCCCCGCTTTGAAGAGCAATGGGGCCTGCAAACCATTCAAGCACCGCAAGCCTGGGAAAGTAAAAGTAGCGGAGCAAAGGTAACCGTTGCAGTCATTGACTCTGGCGTTGACTATACACATCCCGATTTGGTGAATCGTGTAGATACCCGAAATGGGTATGATTACGTCAATGGTGACGACGATCCGATGGACGATGAAGGGCACGGAACACATGTCGCCGGTATTATTGCGGCAGAACTGAATCAGGAAGGCATTGCTGGTGTGAGCGGAAAGGCCAACGTGGAGATTCTCCCGCTCAAAGTACTGAATAAGTACGGCGAGGGTACGATGTACGACGTGTCGTTTGCGATCATGGATGCGGCTGATCTGGGAGCAGATGTCATTAACCTCAGCCTCACCGGCGAGAGAAGCAACAGTGAGCCGCGAATGATGGAGGAGGCGATTCGATACGCTTTGAAAAAAGGAGCGGTGGTCGTGGCGGCTGCAGGGAATGATGCAGATCGCGTAGAACGCTACCTGCCAGCTTCCCTTCCAGGTGTGATCGCGGTCAGTGCAGTCGATCAGGAACTGGAGTTGGCGAAATTCTCCAACTACGGTTCTGGAATTACACTTGCAGCACCCGGAGAGGAGATTCTGAGTACTTTTAAAGGCGGTAGGTATGCGTACTCGAGCGGAACCTCTCAAGCTACACCGTTTGTGTCGGGTACCGTGGCACTGTTGAAAGTGAAGGAACCAAAACTCAGTGTAGATCAAATCAAAGAGCGCCTGATAAAAACAGCGGTCGATCTAGGGAAAAAAGGACGCGACAGTCAATATGGATATGGTCTGGTGAACGCCTATCAAGCGCTTCAGTACGAACCACCCGCAGCCAATCTCCGCAGCATTGCTGTCACTCCATCCAAGCTGTCGCTGCGCCCTGCAGGGACACAAGCGTTGAATGTGACAGCTACCTATGACGACCGCTCCCAAGCAAATGTGACGGATGGAGCTGTGTGGAAGTCACAGGACGAAACGGTTGCTAAGGTGGACAAAGGTGAGGTCCATGCCATAGGTTTCGGCAAAACCAAGCTTACAGCTTCCTTTGAGGGCAAGCAAACCACGATTCCCGTAGAGGTAGTTGTAAGCCGATTGGAATCGTCTGAGCGGCGATTGACGATGAAACCAGATGCAGAAACGGACCTGAAGATTTACGCAACCTATGGAGACAAGACACGGGAAGAAGTGACGCCTGCGGATGTCATCTGGAAATCTCGCAATGAGCAAATTGCTACGGTAAAAGAGGGAATCGTCACTGCGCACGATACAGGTAGCACGTCCATTACCGCAAGCTATGGTGGAAAATCTGTCACGATTCAAGTAAGTGTAAAAATGACCAAGCTGGTGGCGGATCCCGCGGAAGTAAGGATGAGACCGTTTGCTAAAACCCCCGTCACTTTGTACGCTTACTATGGAAACGAGCGTGAGGATGTGACGGATGAGGCTGAATGGAAGACAAGTAATGCCAAGCTTGCGGTGGTCGAAGAAGGTATGATTACTACGACTGGGATAGGAACAGCCACCATCACGGGGACCTATCGAGGCAAATCTGTCAGAATCAGAGTGGATACTAGCCTGCGTAAACTGACTGTGTCGGATTCGCGTCTTGAACTGAAGGAAGGCGAGGATGTCTCTCCTGTCGTGACAGCGACATATCCGGATCTTTCTACAGAAGAAGTCATGGAGCAAGTGGAGTGGAGTTCATCCAATGAAAAGGTCGCAGTCGTAGACGAGCAAGGGAAGATTACGGCTATAAAGGAAGGAATGGCTACCATCACCGCAAATTACGGCGGCAAGCGCATTCGTATAACGATAAAGGTAGTTAAATAGAAAGAGTGTATACTGAACGATTGAGGACTTTGCACTAGCAAGTCCTCTTTACGTTTCTGTCAGAGAATTCCTGACATTCCTTGACATTGTCCTTCTGTACAGGTATCCTATCAAATATTCCTTTTATACCCTTGCCACAGCCAGTTTGCTGCTGGATGCACAGGCAGTTGCCATGCCTCGGATACCAAGTTTTCTATGTTGCAAAAGGATGTCACTGTGCTATAGTGAATGACGAGCAGAGTCTATATAGATGAAGAGAAAAGTTGGGAGAGACGATATGTTATCCTTCTTGAAGAAATTAATGGGGAATACACCAACTCCGGAAGAGGTCAGAGAACAAGTCCAAGAGGAGTCGATACTTGCGGCTACCGATACCGAACAGTCACATCAGACCGAACAACAAAAAGCCCCAGAGCAGGACGGAGTCGTCACTTCGCTCTCTCTGCATGAGACGTGGGAGGCAAAGCTCAGTCAACAGGAGAAGTATGCGCTATCCTTTGTAGCACAAGAGCTGCCACCACTTGCCAAAGGGAATATTTCTCTGGCAGGAACGCATCTCGTTCCACATGACGAAGGAATAGAAGTAACAGCATTCATTCGGAACAGCTCAGATCGTCCTGTGCTTTTGGAATCCATGACCCTGGTGGTACTGTTCGGGGATCAGCAGTTGTTTACCCGCCAATCCTTTGATTTATCTGTGATAGGGGAAATTCCTGCTCATGCTGCTCGACCGTGGTCGTTTGTCTTTACTCGGGAGCATTTCTTGCAGGTAAATGTCCTGTTGGATAATTGGAAGGTTGCTTTTGAGCTCGCTCAGAAAAAAATGGTACTGCCCCAGCAGCTGGAACTGGAAGAGTCGTGGATCAAAGCACTCAGTGATCAGCAAAAGCAAGCACTGATTGATTTATCTCAGCGGCTCCCTGCGTTGAAAGAAGGAGAAGTGAATGTCCAGAGTGTGCAGCTCCGCGAGCAGGAGGATGGTGCGTTGCATGCTATTCTGTTGATTCGCAACGGCTCGACACAGCCACTTTCTTTTGAAAAGCTTCCGCTTGCTGTCTATGATGTGACGGGAGATACCGTAGCACGGGGAATGTTCGAACTGAATGGATTGACCGTCAATCCAAGTACAAGCAAGCCATGGTTATTCATTTTCCCTGCAGAGAGTGTATTGAAATCAAATGCTGATTTATCGCGGTGGAAAGCAGCGGTGCCTCAATAAGCAGAGCCCTGGCTGAAGCTGGTTTGATTTGCTCTTGCCTGGAGAAACAGATATGATTATGTAGAAGGTTCGTTCGTGTGCGGACGTGTGAGGAGGTTATCCATGTTTTCCTTTTTTAAGAACTGGTTAAGCAAAGATCACGGGGACTCTCGTTCCATAGAAGATCTAAAAAAAGACATTCAGGAAGAGTCGGCAGTAGATGTCGAAGAATTACGCAATACAGAAGCTGAGTTTGAAGCTGCTGATGAAAAGCCAGCGAGCAGTCCTTCAAACATGATTCGTACAGATTTGTCGCTTCATCCTAACTGGGAGAAGCAGCTCGATTCAGAGAAAAAATACACCTTGCGCTTTTTACAAGCTGAGTTACCTGAAATGCGTCGGGGAATGATCAGTGTAACAGGCTTCAGTATGGTCCCGCAAAAAAATGGGATGACTGTGGCACTGTTTTTCCGCAATGCGACGGATCGTCCGGTTCGCATCAAAAATATTCGCTTGGCTATTTATCTGGATGACAAGCCTTTTGCACGGATGCCCGTTAATCTGGAGGAAATGGGTGCCATCCCGCCACATACGAGCCGTCCATGGGAAGTTCTTTTCCCGGAAGAAACCTATTTGCATGAGAACTACTCCTTCACACGCTGGAAAGTAGTAATGAAAGCTGGGAACAGCACACATGTATGGCCAACTACTCTCGAGCTCGATCCCGAGATGGAGCGCCGCATGACTACGCGCCAAAAGGATCGTCTGGAAGCAATGGTTCACACGCTGCCGCCAATCCCGGTCAACTCCATTGAAATTACCGGTTTTGACATCGGCTGGACGAAAGAGGATCAATTGGTGGTCGCTCTTCTGTTTAGAAATGGGCTGGAAATGGTATACGATCCAGACGAATTACAAATCGCTATTACTGACGAGGATCATGACTTGGTGGCGCAAGGGACATTAAATGCGAGCAAAATCAAGGTCAAGCCGGGTAATAGCCGCCCTTGGTTGATTGTGTTCCCGCCAAGCGCAGTGAAAAAGCGGGACGCCAACCTGCATAGATGGCATGTACATGTTCGAGAATAGCTTGGATTGAAATCCTTTGTATGGGAATGAGGAGGTTGACATATGAGTTGGTTATTGGAAAACTGGTTTGGGTCTAAAGAAAGCCTGGATCAAGTAAAAGAGGAAATTCATGAGAATCTGCACAAGGAATTCTACCTGGGGCTCTCTGGCATTGAAAACCCGGAGCAATCCTCAACGCGAGTTCCAGCCAAGGAATTGTATCTGGTTATGCACGGACCTTGGGACAGCAAGCTGGAGGATAACGAGGCTGAGCTGCTTCAATACGTTCACGATGAATTGCCTGCGGTTGTTCGTGATGAAGTAGGGGTTATTCCATTCTATACGCAAGTGACCGAAGAAGGTTATCTCGTGCTTACGTACATTCGCAATGCAAGTTCACGTGGAGTATTGCTGCAAAGACTGCCTCTGATTCTATTGACACCAGAAGGTGAAGTTGTAGCGAAGAAAATCTTTGATCTGACACCGCTTGGCCCAGTGGGAGAAATGTCCAGCCGTCCTGCCGAGTTCTTGTTCCGCTGGGAAGAATTCGATAAGGTGCCTGAAAAAGAGGTTCCTTTGACACTCGCTTATAAAAAAGTGGTTGTGAAGAAGAACGAAGTTCAAGACACAGAGACTGGTGGATTGACTCCAAAAGAGGTCGATCAATATTCGGCAAAGCTGGCTATGATCGATCCTTTGGGAGAAGGTGAAGTCGACCTTCAAGTGCTGGATGTGCAGGCGAGCGATGAAAGTGGCTTGAAGATTGTCGTTGCTTTCCGCAATGGTCTGGAGAAGCGTCTGGAATTTACCGAGGTTCCAATCATTGTTTCCGATAAATCCGGAGACAGTGTAGCGAAAGTACATTTCACGCTGGAAAACATGAAGGTTGCAGCGAAAAGCAACAAGCTGTGGCTGTTTGAAATCCCGGCATCCTCCCTGTCGAAACCAGTAGTGAACATAGCGGAACTGACAGCTTTCATTCCGAAAGCAAGACAGCAGAAAAAAGCTTCCACTAATGTAACACCGGCATCTGATAATAAGGATCTCCTGCAATAAAAAGTGCCCCCTTTTTGCCGATGGTAAGAAGGGGGTTCTCGTTTGCGCAAGATTCCAAATATTGGATATCCGAGGTTGCACTTCATGGATTTGTTCCGTATGCTTATGAGATAGGCTTTAATACCTGCATTCCTTTGTACTGCGCTTTATTGGCAGGGGAGGGGAAGGACTGTAAAAGTGATGAAAAGATGGGTAGGGGCAATGCTTGCTGTCATCGTGGGGGTCGTCATGATGATGGCAGATATTCAACCAGTTGCAGCTGCGACGGACACAAACGACCCTTACTTTGGGAATCAGATTCACCTGTCACAGATTAAGGCTACAAAAGCCTGGGATACGGTAAAGAGCAACACCTCCATAACCATAGCCGTGCTCGATACTGGAGCTGATTACCGACATCCCGATTTGAAGGATAATTTGCTGCCTGGTATTAACCTGGTCAACCCAGGGAAATCGGCGCAGGATGACAATGGACATGGAACAGAGGTCACAGGGGTTTTAGCCGCAGAAGGAAATAACGGCATTGGAGTATCCGGTGTTCTCTGGAAAGCAAGGATTTTGCCCATTAAGGTTCTGGACAAGAATGCCGTGGCGGATTTGGACCTGGTGGCAAAAGGCATTCATGCGGCTTTGGACAGAGGAGCCAAAGTGATTCTGATGTCCGTCAGTAGTATGTCCTACTCTCCGGCGTTGACGAATGCAGTGAATCGGGCGGAGGCAAACGGAGCTGTACTGGTGGCTGCCAGTGGCAACGAGGGAGATCGTGTTGCCTATCCGGCTGCTTATCCAACTGTTATTGCGGTCGGTGGGGTAAAGGCGAACAATGAGCCGATCATAGAATCGAACTCCGGTCCTGAACTGAACTTGATGGCAACTGGACTGAATGTCTATACAACCAAGCTGGGTGGAAAGTACGGTGGCTTCAGCGGCACCTCGGCAGCTGCTCCACAAGTAGCTGGTGCAGCCGCGCTGGTTCTAGAACGGCACCCCAAGCTTCGGCCGATCGATGTCCGACAGTTGCTGTACCAGACGGCGACTGACCTGGGAACACCAGGGTGGGACAAGCGGACAGGATATGGCCTGCTCGATATTCAAAAGGCTGTTCGCTCGCCTATGTCGATGGACTTCTTAGAACCCAATAACACGCAATCGCAGGCAAAGGCATTTCCGATTGAGTCGCAGATTAGAGGCAATTTAGGCCCAAACGATACGGTTGACTGGTATTGGATGGATATTCCTTACGATGGGAAGGTAACCTTCAAAGCAAATGTTTCGGTTGGACTCGCTTCACCGATGGCGGCAACCTTTTATTCCGACAAGCGTTCACCCGTGACCCATTACATAGGGAATGGCGACACCCTGACTGTACCGGTGAAAGCAGGAAGAATGTCAATCAAGCTGGTCCGAAATGGTGGGGTTTCTGCTTTTACGTATGTCCTGACCAGCAAGTTTTCCATCAATCCGGATCGTTACGAACCGAATAATACGATGGAAACAGCGAGGCCGCTAGTAGGCAATCAGATCAGTGTCACCGGAAATTTCCATGAGGAGCGGGACCAAGACTGGTTTTCCTATTATGTGCGCGAATACGGCTCGATGGATGTTACCGTGACACCAGATACCAAGCGGATGGATTTGGTATTAAACATCGGGAAGCAGGAGGGGACGCAAACGAAGTGGGACCCTGCCTACGACAGCGGAGATCGGGATGACCCGACTGAGCGGGTACAGAAAGAGGTTTCCCCTGGAAAGTACTTCATACGAGTAAGTGAGTATGAACAGAACGCGGTAAATGCTGAGTATACGCTGGATTTGAATTTTACTCCGGTGAAAAAAGATCCAAATGAACCGAATGATACGTATCGGCAGGCTTCTCCGTTGGAGGGCGGGTATTTGATGACTGGCACGTTCCCGACGGCTACGGATACAGACTGGTTTCAATTTACCGTCAATAAGGAATCTTATGTCAGCATTCGCGCTCCATTTGTTCCGGTTCCAAGCGGGATGAGGATCGCGCTCTATAGCAATAGCAACCTGGATTACGCGATTGCGACGACAAACATGGTGGCTCAGCTGTCAGATCAAGGCAAAGAAGTGTTGGGCGTACGTTTGCAACCAGGGAAGTACTATATTCGTCTAAATAGTGCGACGTCGTTCAAATATGATTTGTACCGCCTGACTGTCAATCAGCAGGAACTGATCGCAGGCTATCGCGATATTTCTACGCACTGGGCACGCAATGAAATTGTCCGCTTGAGCAGCAAGGGAGTCGTCAAGGGCTTTGATGATGCGACATTCAAGCCCGATCAGGCTGTGACAAGAGCACAGTTTGCCACGATGCTGATCCAGGCCATGAAGGCGAATCGCATGCAGGTAGGCACTTATTCAGGAAAAACGACATTTACGGACCTGTCGAGAAGTCACTGGGCTTATAATAATATGGGACTAGCTTATCAATTGGGAATCATTAAAGGGTATCCCAATCGGCAGATGAAGCCCGATCAAGCGATTTCGCGTGCGGAGATGGCAGCGATGGTGGCCAGAGCGCACAATGTTCTCTGGTATCCGCGAAGTGTTTCCAGCTACCGAGACGTGCCTACGAGCCACTGGGCTTCACCAGCGATCGAGGCCCTCACCACTAGAGAGTGGTTGCGCGGATACGGCAGCCTGTTTAAACCTACAGGGATTGCCACACGTGCCGAGGTTGTCGTGCTGATCTCCAAGTCTTACAAACTATAGAGATGAAATTGGGGAGGAACAACGATGAAGAAGTTTACAAAAGGATTGATAGCGGTAATGGTTGGGGGAATGGCGTTGTTCACATCCCAGGCGATGGCTGATGGAGTGAGCGGTGTACCGGGTTCAGTTGATGATCCAGTGGTGACCAAAAGCTACGTGGACAAAGCGATTCAGGCATTGGGTGGAAGCGCAGGTGGCAGCAGCCTGACTGTCGTAGAGCTGTATCCAGGAAGCACGTTGTACGGCTTTGAAGGGACTGAATTTATCGTTCGGACCGGACAAGTTCAGGCCGTAGCGGGAAATAATGGCGACGGTTTAACAGACTTGACTGCTGGGGCCGATTTGCGCGCAGGAGCCAGTGTTGGCCACAATCATCTTCTCCTGATTGCAAGGTCCGACAACCGTGGCTTGCGTCTGGCTCCACAATACGATGGGGTCGCTCACATCATGGTTCGGGGCAAGTACGAACTGCGTTAAGTTGTCTATTGACACCACTGGAAAAAACAATTATTCTAGAATCCGTAATGGATACTCTTATCCAGAGCAGGCGGAGGGACTGGCCCTATGAAGCCCGGCAACCGACTAGAGCGGTGCTAACCAGCAGAACGGACATCTGTTCTGGCCGATAAGAGGATGAAGGAAGCATAAAGCGCGCAAACCTTTTCCTCCCTATATGGTGGAAAAGGTTTTTTTTGCCTGCATTTACGTCGATAAAATCCTGACTCGGCTACCACACTATTTGTATGAGGTCAAAGGAGGTTTTTTCTCATGGCTTTGCAAAAAGGTCGTCGTCTGTTCACATCTGAATCCGTAACTGAAGGACATCCGGATAAAATATGTGACCAAATTTCCGATTCCATTCTTGACGCAATCCTGTCAAAAGATCCGAATGCTCGTGTTGCTTGCGAGACATCCGTAACAACAGGTCTGGTACTCGTAGCGGGTGAGATTACCACCAACACTTACGTGGACATTCAAAAACTGGTTCGTGAAACGATTCGCGAAATCGGTTATGATCGCGCTAAGTTCGGCTTCGATGCAG
This sequence comes from Brevibacillus sp. AY1, assembly GCF_029870785.1. NCBI lineage: Bacteria > Bacillati > Bacillota > Bacilli > Caryophanales > Paenibacillaceae > Brevibacillus > Brevibacillus sp. AY1. Next base: position 9,192 of record NZ_JAFLPN010000032.1, on the reverse strand, counting down.
ATACTTGCGGTGTTATCACAGCGATCGGTGAACAATCTGCTGACATTGCGCTTGGAGTAGACCAAGCTCTGGAAGCGCGTGAAGGTAAAATGACCGATGAGCAGATCGAGGCAATTGGTGCTGGTGACCAAGGTTTGATGTTTGGCTTTGCTTGCAATGAAACGCCAGAGCTGATGCCTTTGCCAATCAGCATGGCTCACCAACTGGCTCGCCGTTTGACAGAAGTGCGTAAAGACGGCACACTGTCCTATCTGCGTCCTGATGGTAAAACGCAAGTAACGGTTGAATACGATGGCGACAAGCCTGTTCGTATCGACACCATCGTTATTTCTACGCAGCACGCACCAGAAACTACCCTGGAGCAAATTCAAAAGGACCTGACTGAACTGGTGATCAAGCCTGTAGTTCCTGCTGAATTGCTGGACGCAGAAACCAAGTACTTCATCAACCCGACAGGCCGTTTCGTAATCGGAGGACCTCAAGGGGATGCTGGATTGACTGGACGCAAAATCATCGTAGATACGTACGGCGGTTATGCACGTCACGGCGGTGGCGCGTTCTCCGGTAAAGATCCAACCAAAGTAGACCGTTCCGGTGCTTATGCAGCGCGCTATGTAGCCAAAAACATCGTGGCTGCTGGCTTGGCTGACAAGTGCGAGGTGCAGGTAGCTTACGCTATTGGTGTAGCACAACCTGTTTCTATCGCAGTTGATACGTTTGGAACAGGAACCATTTCGGAAGAAGATCTGGTTAAGCTGGTTCGCAAGCATTTTGACCTGCGCCCTGCAGGAATCATCAAACAGCTGGATCTGCGTCGTCCTATCTACAAACAGACAGCGGCTTACGGTCACTTCGGTCGCAACGACCTGAATGTTCCTTGGGAGCTCACAGACAAAGCAGATGCATTGAAACAAGACGCTAGCCAATTGGCAAAATAATAAACGTAAAAAAGAGCCTAGTCGCGATACTGGGCTCTTTTTCTGTGAAAAATGTCTAACGGCAATGACCGTTTATTGTATAATCTTCCACCTTTATTGGATAGCAGTGCATAAAGGAATTTTTCAGTGTCTGTCGAATTTCTTTAGAGTAGAAGAAGAGGAGGAGGGGGTACTCTTGCCGAAGAAAAGGCTCTTCCTTCTCATGTTCGTGATCTTTCTGCTCATGTTCGTCATTGTCGGATTGCTCTTAGGGCAACGCCTGGTAAAAAATAATACTCTCGAAGTGCAACCTTTTCCTCAGGTGAACACGTCAATAAGCACAAGTGAACCAATAGTTGCTGAGTCGAACGTCACAACGGTAGAAGAAACAGCTGTTCCGCGCAAACAGTGGTACCGCGATCAGGTTGTCGTTTTGTCTTATCATCACGTAGCAGAGCAATCGAATCAACCCTATGCTCTGTCTCCTGATCAATTTGCTCAGCACATGTCTTTTTTACACAAAAATGATTTGCATCCGATAACATTAACAGAGTTTGTGCAATTCATGAATACGGGGAGTCTGCCGACTGCCAATGCCGTACTGATTACCTTTGACGATGGATACGAGAGCTATTACACAGAAGCATTTCCGATCATGCGTACATACAACTATCCATCCGTCAATTTTGCTATTGCGGGCCGTGTGAGAGATGTAGCAGAAAGAAAGCGGGAAAATATGACGACACCCCTTTCCCGACAACAGGTAAAGGAACTGGTCGCAACGGGGCTAGCCGATTTTGGCTCCCACACCTACAGCTTACATGGAGAAAAAGAGCGAAATGAATGGGGAGAGATGGGGCCTGTGACCGCCCCCGTCTATTTGGAAGATTTGCAACGCCTGGAAAAGGAGAAAGAATATCGAGATCGGCTCTATGTGGATTTTAGCATGTCGAGGATCGGTTTGAGTGATTGGTTGGGACGTCCTGTTGAGGTACTCTCCTTGCCATATGGCTACACCAACCCCGTCGTTCTGGAGACAGCGAAGCAGGCCGGTTACCGATTTGTCTTTAATTCTACTCCGGGTGTGGTAACGAGTCAGACAGATCCTTTTGCAATTACTCGATTTGACGTCGGGACACGCAATATGGACCTGGAGAAGCTCCATCAACTTTTCACGAATGCGAAAAACACGTTTGAAGGAGAGCAGTCATGAACAAAGCAATCGACATCAGCGTGCTCGATGGAGTCATCAAACGAACAATTGAAACAGTGGAAACGAGTAAAAGCCAAATTTTTGATATAGCAGAGAATGCCAGACAGCAAGGAAATTCGATGAAGCTGGATCTTCACGAGCTGCGTCAGGAAATCTCAAAGGTGATTCAAAAGGTGGATGCACTGGAGCTTGCCTATCGCAAATCCCGTAATCGACTTGTTTTGGTGAGCCGCAATTTTCATATGTACACCGAGGAAGATATTCGGATTGCCTATGAAGAAGCGAGTCGAATCCAGGTGGATCTTTCTATTTTCCGTGAACGGGAAAACAACCTGAAGCGCAGGCGAAACGATTTGGAGCGACAGCTGCGCACGTTGGAGGAGACCATCGTACGCGCAGAAAAGCTTGTCTCCCAAATGGGGGTTGTGCTGGGGTATCTGACTGGTGATTTAAGTAAAATCGGCGAGGCGCTGGAATCGGCCAAGCAGCATCAGTTGATGAATTTGAAGGTCATTCAGGCACAAGAGGAAGAACGCAAGCGGGTAGCGCGTGAAATCCATGATGGACCAGCGCAGTCGATGGCAAATGTCGTACTTCGCTCCGAAATCGTAGAACGCATGCTGAAGAACGAGCGCATCCTCGAAGCGCAGATGGAACTGCATGAGTTAAAAGAAATGGTTCGAATGAGTTTATCAGATGTGAGACGAATTATTTTTGATCTTCGTCCGATGGCATTGGATGATTTGGGGCTGGTTCCGACCTTGCAAAAATATATCAGAACGTGCGAGGAACGCATTGAAACCACGATTGATCTGGTCGTATTTGGTGTGGAGCCGCCGCTGCGAAGCTCGGTGAAGGCCGCTATATTTCGATTGGTGCAGGAATGTTTGAACAATGTGGAAAAGCATGCCAATGCGAATACAGTACAGGTCAAACTGGAATTTTTGCAGGAATCTTTGCGTTTAGTCGTGAAGGACGATGGCATCGGTTTTGATTTGAATGAACGGATGGCTACAGGTGGCTCCTTTGGGCTTTTGGGAATGAATGAGCGAACACAGCTCTTGGAAGGAGAAATTGAAGTACAGTCAGCTCCTGGAGAGGGTACGAAGGTATTGTTCCAGATTCCACTCAAAATATGAACGAGCGACATAAATAATCTGAATAGGGGGAAGAACCATGGAAAAGAGACAGCAAGAGCTCCGGATCGTAATTGTAGACGACCATCAATTGTTTCGCGAAGGCGTAAAGCGTATTTTGGAGATGGAGAACGATTTTAAGGTGGTCGGCGAGGGAGCTGACGGTGGAGACGCTTCTAAGCTGGCGGAAGAATACAAGCCTGACGTGCTGCTGATGGATATCAACATGCCGAATATCAATGGTGTCTCTGCAACTGAAAGTGTGATTTCCGCCAGTCCAGATACACGTGTAATCATGCTTTCCATTCACGATGATGAGGGCTATGTTTACCGAACGCTTCGTTCAGGTGCATCGGGTTATCTTTTGAAGGAAATGGGAACATCTGACCTGGTGGATGCCGTAAGGGTTGTCGCAAGTGGCGGGGCATACATACATCCCAAGGTAACGGGAAAACTGATTGAAGAGTTTAGACGGCTGAGTGAGCAAGAAGGGGCATCAGAACGCAGCTATGCCACTGATGATACCCATACGGTAGATCCGAGTATCATCGAATCCTTGACGCGCCGTGAACGCGAAGTCTTGCAGCTGATGGCAGAAGGAAAGAGCAACAGAGCGATTGGCGAGTTTTTGTTTATCAGTGAAAAGACGGTTAAGAATCACGTGAGCAGTATCTTGCAAAAATTAAACGTACAAGACCGTACGCAAGCAGTAGTTAATTCCATTAAAAACGGCTGGGTTAAATTGTAATTTGCAGTCCTTGTAGTCCCCTGTCCAAGCCATCTGGCATACCTTGTAAGGTAGAGGAGGTATGACCGTGATGGCAGATATGGTGGTATGGCTGTTAGCGACGTTCGGCTGCTCCTCTTTGTTGGTGATGCTGCTCGAGCGGATGACTGACAGGATGGGCAGCGCGGCTGAGTTCCCTGATGAGCATTATCGATTGCTGCTCCGTGATTCGGAGCAGGTGCTGGAGGGTGTCATTCGTCGCTTGCTGTTCCGTTCTTATTGGAGCGGCAAGTCGATACGAATTACCCTGCAGGATGAAGGATCTGTGGATGATACCAAGAAAATGGCTGCCTTGTATGAACGTTATCCGTATTGCTGGTCCACAGACGGTCATCATGGACTGGCGCAGACCAAGGCGATTATCATTGACTTGAGGCAAGAGAAGGCAGGAGCTTAGCCATCTGGAGATGGGTGAGCTTTGCGAAATGGAAAAGAGCCGGTGTGCTCTTTTTTTGTTTTCGAAAGGTTGCGAGCGAATAGCGAATAAATAGCGAATAAATAGCGAATAAATAACGAGGAAATAACATTGAATAGCGAATGTCCAGAAGTGAGAAAGGGGGGCAGTTTTGTGTATCAACCACGATTCAAATATAACGATAGGATCGTAAAATCCTTAATGTCTATTGAAAAATATAAAAATACAGTTGAAATGCTTCCTCTCCCAAAAGACATTGAAAAAGAATTGCGTAAAGAAGCAAAACTAAAAATGACTCATTATTCGACCAGAATTGAAGGGAATCCCTTGGGCTTGGAAGAAGTTTCTGAGGCCATTATGAAAAATCGTGATCGGCAAGGGTTAAAGGCAGAACAAGAGGTGCGGAATTATTGGAATGCGCTATCCTTTTTAAGTACTTCGAGAAGGCTGAAGATTCCTATCAGTGAAGATTTTATAAAGCGATTGCATTCTATCATTGAAATCAGGGGCTCAGGAAGAAGAACGGAAGAAAGTGAATATAGGGGTCCTACGAGACCTGGGGTGTTATTTGCAGTTTATGACAGTGTGACAGGACAACCTGAATATATTCCGCCAGAAGCAAATGATGTACCACAACTAATGAAATCATTTGTTGCTTGGGTTAATAGTGATGATGCCAGAGATTTGCCTGCACCTATTCGAGCGGGGATCGCAGCTTACCAACTCTTAACGATTCATCCGTTTTATGATGGAAATGGACGAACAGCACGGGCTCTCGCTACATATATCCTTAGTATCGAAGGCTATGATTTGAAGGGATTTAATTCGATGGAAGAGTACTATGTGTCAGATCTCCAAGGTTATTACACAAAATTACAAATGAATCTCCCTGTGTTGTATTACGATGGAAGAAACAACCCGCCTGATTTGGCGCCTTGGCTCGAGTACTTCGTCTTGATCATGGAAAAAGCCTCTCAGAAAGTAGCTCGTATTGCTCAAAATAAGTATAAACAGCATATCGACCCAAGAGTGAATAAATTAGAGCCGCGTGAATTGATTGTCGTAAAACTATTATTGACCAAGAATGGCGAGATCACTCCAAAGGAAATTGCGGGCGAGTTTAATGTTGTTACCAGAACAATAACAGAATGGGCAAAGGAATGGATAAGAAAAGGGATAATTGAACCTGCTAGTGGAACAGAAAGAATACGTACATACAAGATAGGCAGGGCATACAGTGACCTAACTTTAAGTGATCACGGTTATGTAGAAACGGATCAATAAGACCGCATCAATTAAGCCGTTTTAAGTAAAGAGCGAATGAATAATGAAGTAGGGACCTATTTTGAAGCGGGTCCCCTTTTTATTTGCACTTCCCGCTGTCTTTTTGCAAACTGTGGACAAGGATGCAGAACGGGGGGAGTTCATGTGCGAGAGTACTTGTTGTATGTGAAAGTCGGGCGGGAGCCGATCAAGGCCTACGTGACACCTTGCTTTCAAGTAGACCAGCACTTCTGGCAGGAGAAGGAGGGAAGCCAACTCTATGTGATCGGCCGCACGCCCTCGCTAGCGATGGCCTTCTCCTTGCGTGAACGGTTACATCAGTATTTGCAGGAAAGGCAGGCCAGCACTGTCAATGAGCAGGCATTGGCTGGGATGAGACAGATCGCGCTTACCGGTGTTCGCGAGTCTAACGCTCTGTACGGCGACACCTTCTCAGATGATCAGGGTAAGTCGTCGAGCGAGTGGTTTGAATGGCGGGAAGGAATTGCCGAACAGGAGGACGGCAGCAGCCCATTATCGATGCGAGGAGACGTTGAACTGGTAAAAGAGGTGCTGGCAGGCAGAGCCCTGCTGTGGGAGGAGCTGGAGAGGCTGCTGCAGACGCATGGAATAGCAGTGCCGGATCTGCCGCAGCTCTTGCAGCGGTTGGTGCTGTCGGGAGACGCGCAGTGGCTTCCAGGGGTGCGTTTGCAAGTCAGGAAAAGCTGGCTGCGCCACTCCCTGGAGCTGGGGTGCACGAGATGCGGCAGCGGCAAGGAGAAAATCGAATTGACAACCTGTCACACTTGCGGACAAGGCTGCGCGTACTGCACGGAGTGTCTCGGCATGGGGCGGAGCAAGTGCTGTACGCCTTTTCTATGTGTGCCAGCCAAAAGAGCTCCCTCCTCTCATACAGGTCATGCAGGGCGCCTGGCATGGTCTGGACGCTACTCCCGGGATCAGGAGGTAGCGGCGGACCGAGCGCGCCAGTTTGTGCTCAATCACTGGGGGAGAAACGCGGAGTTCCTGATCTGGGCAGTCTGTGGGGCAGGAAAGACGGAGCTTCTATTCCCTTCCGTCGTCGCGGCATTGGAACAGGGGGAAAGGGTGCTGATCGCCACCCCGCGAAAGGACGTAGTATTGGAGTTGGCTCCACGGATTCAGCGTGTTTTTCCAGAAGCACGTGTCATTGCCGTGCATGGTTCAAGCAAGGAAAAGTGGGAGGATTGCGATATCGCGATCGCCACAACTCACCAGGTCATGCGTTTTTACCAACGTTTTTTTCTGGTAGTGCTGGACGAGGTAGACGCGTTTCCCTATCATCAGAATCCAGTCCTGTATCGAGCGGTGGCCCGCGCCGTTAAGACAGGCGGGAAAATCCTCTATCTGAGCGCAACGCCACCGCGCTATCTGCAAAAGAAGCTCGTAACCAAGCAGAAATCACTTCTTGGCCGATCGTCTTTCGCCCCGTTTTCTCCAAGTCATGTCCTGTTGCCTGGACGCTATCATGGTCATGCGCTGCCTGTTCCACAGATTTGTACGGTATCGGGATTGGACAAGCGGCTCGCGGCTGGCAGAGTGATCACGCCTCTTCACGATATGTTGAAAACATCACTGGATGCCGGGCGTCAGGTGTTTGTATTCGTGCCGCGCATTGAAGAGGTGCCGCGTATGCTGGGCTATCTGCAGGTCATGTTGCCTGATTATCGGGAAGGGATGGCAGGCGTTCATGCTTCGGACCCTGCCCGCGAGGAAAAAGTAATGGCGTTTCGTGAAAAAGCGGTCAAGCTGATGGTGACGACGACGATTCTTGAGCGGGGCGTGACGATTCCGGGGAGTGATGTGGCGGTGGTAGGGGCACAGGCCCCTGTCTTTGATGAAGCTTCTCTGGTGCAAATCGCCGGGCGTGTCGGTCGCTCCCCCGATGATCCGCAGGGTACAGTCCTTTTTGTGCAAAGCTATCGGGCATCCGCTCCTCAGGCAGCCGTGCACCAAATCACGCAGATGAATCAGCTTGCCAAGCTGCTGCGTGACAGGAGGGAAATGGCATGAGCCAACGGGGCTGTGTCAGATGCGGTTTACGAGTCGCTGCCCGGAATCAGCGGGAGGCGGTTGTGCGGAGCTGGGCAGTCCGATTGTCTGGAAGAACAAGCTACGCTCATATGTATCGCCTGGTGGATCAGCTCCCTCTATGTGCTGGTTGTCTTGAGGAAATGCCGGTGATTGGGGAGCAAATCTGTGAACAATGCGGGCGGAGCTGGGAGCATCAGGTGCAGCAGAATCTGCTGGAGAGTGGGGAGCTGCGATGCAGAGACTGCCGAGCAATAGGCGAAGATGCCCTTGTAGGAAACCGGGGGCTGCTACTCTATGACGAGTGGGGAAAGGATCTGCTTGGCTTTTATAAATACCGCGGAGATGAGCGATTGGCTGACTTTTTCGGCAAACTGCTGACGCTTGCTATCTATCGCTATTTTCGTTCTGGACAATTTGATTATCTGGTGGCGGTTCCCTTGCACGCAAAACGCTTGAGCGAGCGTGGCTTCAACCAAATGGAAAGAGTAGCGGGACGACTCAGTCGAGCCATTGGTGTGCCAGTGCAGGATGCTTTGACACGTACGAAAGAGACGGCCAAGCTCAGTCAGCAGACAGGACGTGAAGTGCGCATTCATAGCATGCAGGATGCTTTTGCCTGGAAGGGAGAAGCTGCCCACCCCAAAAAGCCATCCCGAATCCTCTTGCTTGATGACATCTATACCACGGGCTCCACGCTTCGGGCCTGTGCGCAAGCCATTCATCATGTTGAAACTGTAAAATCATATATTTGGTCCTTGACAATTTACCGATAATACAGATAGAAACAAATGGCAATTTGCGTTATGATGGGACTAGATACTTGATTGCGAAAATTGAAGAGGGCAAGGGGGAAACATATGTCTTTGGGCAGTTTATCGAATTGTTCGCGTTGTGATGCCTTGTTTGTAAGGGTGGCTCGTGACATTTGCCCCAAATGTTATCAGGAAGTAGAGAAAGAATACGAGATCTGCGCCAAGTTTTTGCGCAAACGGGAAAATCGCGGTTCCAATATTCACCAAGTCAGCGACGCAACTGGTGTCAGCGTAAAGCAAATTACGAAATTCATCAAAGAAGGACGTATCTCTGTTGATGGAAACCCGGAGTTGGGCTATCCATGCGAGAGTTGCGGGTTTCTGATTCGCAAGGGAAATATCTGTGAATCCTGCATGCGCGGACTGAAGCATGACATCACCCAGGACCTCGCTGTCGAAAAACGTCTGGAAGAACAAGAAAAAACGCAGGAAATGGTCGCAGCCTATCGAAGAAAGCAGAATCGAGACGAATGAATACTCCCTCCACCTGTAGAGGTGGGGGTTTCTTGGTGTGCCACGCATGGCGATTAACTAGGTGGTGAAAGTCCACTGTGGGGGTTTGTAGTTACCAACCAC
>NZ_JAFLPN010000031.1:0-43041 GCF_029870785.1 Brevibacillus sp. AY1 | reverse complement strand
GGGAGGTACTCCTTTTTCTATGCTCAAAAAACCTTGAGCCCGTAGGGCTCAGATTTATGAAATTGATTCAATTAAAATATTTTAAAATTTTCTCAAAGAAAAGCGAAGGATTTTTTTCAAATATGTGCAATAGGTTCCATAGATATCCCAAAAATGGATGACATGCACGAACAAGGAGGTACACATGTACAAGGAATTGTCTCCTTCTCTTCGCACGATCATGACACCCGGCCCCGTCGAAGCTGAACCTCGTGTATTGCGAGCGATGAGCATCAGGAGAGCTGCCGCTAATACAAAAACAGCCCTGATCGGGACCGTATGATTCGGTCGATCAGGGCTGTTTAAAATCCGTGCATCACTTGCTGCTCATCTCAGATTGGTTGGAGACACGCGCCAGCAAATCGACCAGATGGACCGCTTCCATCCGGTCTTCCAAACCAGCACGCTTGATGCCTGCTTTCATTTGCAGCAAACATCCCGGGTTGGACGTCACCAAGATGTCTGCCTGGGTCGCTTTGACATGCTCCATCTTTTCATTCAGCAGATTGCCAGACATCTCAGGCTGCACCAGGTTGTAGATGCCCGCTGAACCACAACAGCGGTCTCCTTCTCTCAGAGCCACATAGGTTGCTCCAGGTATGGATTGCAACAAGCTCACAGGCTCTTTCGTCACCTTCATTCCGTTGCGCAGGTGGCAAGAGCTCTGATAGGTGACACGCTGTGGAAGTTCATCCCAAGCTTCCGGTTCCACGGACGGCGCCAGCACCTCGCTCACATCCTTGACACGCGAGGCAAACCACTTGGCTTGCTCGTGCCAATCCGGGTCATCATGCAGCAGATGATCGTACTCCTGCAGTAAAGCACCGCAGCCGCCCGCATTAGAGATGATGAGATCCACCTTTGCCTGCTGGAATGCCTCGATGTTTTTGCGCGCCAGACTTCGCGCAGCCTCCCGCTCTCCACTGTGGGCATGGAGGGCACCGCAGCAAACCTGACCGGGAGCAATTACCACTTCGTAGCCCGCTTCTGCCAAGAGACGAACCGTATTGACGTTGGTCTCTTGAAACAGGACATCCATAATGCAGCCGTGAAACATGCCGACACGCTGCTTGCTCTCGCCTACTGCCGGAATGACCGTCGCACCCATCCGTTCAGAGAGTCCTTTCGACGAGGCATCCGGCATGATCGCTTCCATTTCTTTCAGCTGCTTGGGCAATATGTTCAGCACACCTAGCTTGCGCACCGCAGTCTGCAGTCCGGAACGCTGATAGAAGCCAAGCAAGCCCCCCAGTCGATTGAGCCGTCGTTGATGGGGAAAAAGATGGGTAAAGGCTGTTTTCCGTGCCATGCGAATGTACCAGGGGTGATCCTGCTCCTGTTCAATGGCCTCTCTCGTTTGCTCGATCAATTGACCATAGGGAACACCAGCCGGGCAGACGGGCTCACATGCACGACAGCCCAGACAGAGATTCATCTGGTCGACAAAGTCCTTGTCGGGTTCCATGACGCCATCTGCCACAGCTTTCATCAAAGCAATCCGCCCGCGTGGGGATGCTGCTTCATAGCCGGTCTCCCGAAACGTCGGGCAAGCAGGCTGACAAAAACCGCAGCGCATGCAGTTGGCAAGTTCTTCGTAATCCAGTTTTTGTTGCAGCGCTTCCTTAAGCACGGTTGACCACCACTCTGTTCCGGGATTCCTTGGCAAACATCTTGCCTGGATTGAGCAGGTTATGCGGATCAAAAGCATGTTTGATCCCTTTCATCACTTCAATCCCGGCAGCGCCCACCTTCCACTCCAGATACGGCGCCTTGACGATGCCGACACCGTGTTCTCCTGTAATCGTACCACCCAGATCGATGGCTGCAGCAAAAATTTCTTCGAATGCATGCTCCACCCGCTCGATCTCTTCATGGTTGCGGGCATCCGTCATACAGGTTGGATGCAGGTTGCCATCACCCGCGTGACCAAAGGTACAGATGTTGAGTCCAAAACGATTCGTGATCTCCTGAATCGCGGCTACCATCGGTGCAATTTGCGCACGTGGCACCGTAGCATCCTCCAGAATCGTCGTCGGACGCATCCGCGACAGTGCAGCCAGGGCACTTCTTCTCGCTGTCATCACTTCTTCCGCTTCCTCCGGGGTGGTCGCGACCTTGATCTGAACCGCCTGATTCTTTTGGCAGATCGCAGCAATGCGCTCCATGTCCCGATCCACGAGCTCCGCTTCTCCATCCTGGCCGATGAGCAGGATCGCGGCTACGTCAGTAGGCAAACCAATCTGCTTGAAATCCTCTACGACGCGAATCGTTCCCTGATCCAAAAACTCCAAGGTGCCTGGGATAATTCGATTGGCGATGATGTCGGACACCGAGCGAGCTGCTTGCTCCATGTCAGCGTACATAGCCAGTATAACGCGCTGTGTCGTCGGTTTGGGAATGAGCTTCAGAATCGCTTCGGTAATGATCGCAAGGGTTCCTTCGCTTCCCACCAGCAGCTTGGTCAGATCGTACCCCGCTACGTCCTTCATCAGCTTTCCGCCCGTGCGAATCACTTCACCATTGGGCAGTACAGCTTCTAGGCCCAGTACATAATCCTTGGTCGTCCCGTACTTCAACCCTCGCAACCCACCCGAATTGAGCGCGATATTTCCGCCAATCGTGGAAATGACCATACTCCCTGGGTCTGGCGGATAAAACAGACCACGTGCTTCTACGGCCTGATGAATATCGACTGTGCGCACACCTGGCTGTACTGTGATCGTCAGGTTTTGCTCGTCAATCTCGACGATCTGGTTCATCCTGTGCAAGGTCAGGACGATCCCTCCCCCGACTGGAACAGTCCCCCCGCACAGGTTGGAGCCTGCTCCGCGTGTCACGATGGGAATCTGGTGTCTGGCGGCTACCTGAACCACCTTTTGTACTTCCTGTGTCGTTTGCGGCATGACTACAACGTCAGGCAATGCCTGCTGCATCGGTGTCGCATCATACGAATAGGCAACCAATGCTTCCTGTCGATCCAGACAATTCTTTTCGCCTACGATGGCGCGAAGCTCGGACCTGATGGCGTCTGACAACATAGGAATCTACCTCCTGCCTGCTAAATAGTGTCTGACTCCTGTGCAGCAATACCACGTTTACCCGTACTGTTGGATCGCTTCACGGATTCTTCCCTTCGTTAGTTTCAACAGACGGTTTGCTTCTTCCCTGCTTGTGCCGGTCAATCTCATCAAAATCGCGATTTTGGCATCCCCATCTGCCAGCACAGAAAGCTTTTCTGCTTCGTCATAGCTGACGCCGGTAACTTCCATAATGATCCGCTTGACCCGTTCCTTCAGCTTGTGGTTCGTCGCCTGAACGTTGACCATGAGATTGCCGTAGACTTTGCCCATCCGGATCATGGTTGCTGTAGTCAGCATGTTCAATACCAGCTTTTGTGCAGTTCCTGCTTTCAAGCGGGTGGAGCCCGTCAATACCTCAGGCCCGACCACGACGTTGATCGCTACGTCTACGCCTTCATTGATGGTTGCCTTCTCATTGCACGATACGGCAATCGTCCTGGCTCCGATCAGTTGGGCCTCCTTCAGGACACCCATGACGTATGGTGTCCGTCCACTTGCCGCGATGCCCACCACCACATCCTGACTGGTAATTCCGTGAAGGCGCACATCTTCTCGTCCCAGCTCCATCGAGTCTTCTGCTCCCTCGACAGCGCGAACCATCGCAGATGGCCCTCCCGCGATCACACCCTGAACCAATTCAGGATCTGTTCCGAAAGTCGGCGGGCACTCAGAGGCATCCAGTATCCCCAGCCTTCCGCTCGTTCCCGCTCCAAAGTAGAAGAGACGTCCTTCGTTTTCCAAAGCTGCAACGATGATTTCCACCGACTCAGACACTTGATCCAATACGCGCTCCACAGCGTAAGGCACCTTCTTGTCCTCATCGTTCATCATTTGTACGATGGCCCTGACGCTCAATCGATCAAGGTCCCGAGAGTTTTCGTTCTTCTTTTCTGTCATTAATGCATGTAAATGTTCCTGCATGATGCACTCTCAACCTCCTCTGTTCTCGTTCTCGCGGCTAGACTCTCGCTACTCCAGATGACAAGAGACCCAGTGGCCGGCTGACTGTTCTTTTACTGGAGGAGCTGTTGTTTTGCAAATGTCCATACAATGACGGCAACGTGGGTGAAATGTACAGCCAGTTGGCGGATTGGCCGGACTTGGCATGTCTCCCTCCAGAATAATGCGCTGTGCGGTATGATGTGGATTGGGCACCGGAACCGCAGATAACAGGGCCTGCGTATACGGATGTGTCGGATTTTCATACAAAGACTTCTTGTCTGCCACTTCCACCACTTTTCCTAGATACATCACCGCTACCCTGTCAGAGATATGGCGAACCACACTCAAATCGTGGGAGATGAATAAGTAAGTGAGTTTGAATTCCTTTTGCAGGTCTTGCATCAAATTCAGGATTTGCGCCTGAATCGACACATCCAGTGCGGAAACGGGCTCATCGGCAATGATCAGCTTGGGTCTGAGAATCAATGCTCGGGCAATTCCGATCCGCTGCCGCTGCCCGCCTGAAAATTCATGTGGAAAACGATTCAAATGCTGTTTGGTCAAGCCGACGATCTCGATGATTTCTTCGACCTGCTTGCGCCGTTCAGCTGCTGTCCCGATTCCGTGCACGATCAATGGGTCCTCCAGGATCTGACCCACCGACTTGCGCGGATTGAGCGAAGCAAACGGATCCTGAAACACAAGCTGCATATTGCGCCGCGCTTTTCGCAATTCCGTTTCGTTAAAATCCCGTATATTTTTACCGTCAAACCAAATCTCGCCGTCAGTCGGCTCGATCAGCCTCAGGATACATCTCCCCGTCGTCGATTTACCGCAGCCTGATTCACCTACGATGCTGACGGTTTCACCAGGGTAAACGGTCAGGTTGACGCCATCCACAGCGCGCACCACTTTTTCCTTGCTGAATAGTCCCGGCTTGCTCGTAAAATGCTTGGTCAACGATTTTACTTCTAAAAGCGGTTGCGTCATTGTGTTCCCCCCTCACCGTACAGCCAGCAGCGGCATTTTTGAGTCTCCGAAATGCTCTTGAGCTCCGGATTCTTCTCGCGGCATACGTCCATGACCTGCGAGCAACGGGGCGCAAAACGGCATCCTTTCGGCATTTCCGTAAGCATAGGAACAGCTCCCGGAATCGCATCGAGGCGTTCCTGATTGTTGTTCAGACTTGGCATGGAATTGAGCAAGCCGCGTGTATAAGGGTGCTTCGGTTCGTCAAACAGCTGCTTGACGTCAGCTTCTTCCACGATCTGGCCCGCGTACATGACGATCACGCGGTGGCACATCTCCGCTACGACACCCAGGTCGTGCGTGATGAGCAAAATGGAGGTGCCGTGCTCATTCCGCACTTTTTTCATCAGCTCCAGAATCTGCGCCTGAATGGTCACGTCCAGGGCAGTCGTCGGCTCGTCAGCGATCAACAGCTTGGGCGTACATGCCATCGCCATCGCAATCATCACACGCTGTCTCATCCCTCCAGACAGCTGGTGGGGGTAGTCGGAAATGATATCTTCCGCACGCGGGATTCCGACCTCCTTGAGAAGCTGGATGGTGCGTTCCTTGGCTTGCTGCTTGTTCAGCCCCAAGTGGCGGCGAAGCGGCTCGCTGATCTGCTTGCCAATGGTGTGAAGCGGATTCAAGGACGTCATCGGCTCCTGGAAGATCATCGCGATCTGATTGCCTCGGATCGATTCCATCTGTTTATCTGTCAAAGTGAGCAATTCCTTTTCCTGAAAACGAATGCTCCCCTCTAGCTGTACATTGCGTCCCAAAAGCTGCATGACGGACAGGCTGGTGACACTTTTGCCGCATCCCGACTCGCCCACGACGCCGACTGTTTCTCCCGGCGCTACGGACAGGCTGACACCTTCGATGACGGTAAGCTTCTCTCCCGATTGCAGAAAAGAAGTGCGCAAATCGCTTATTTGTAGCATGGCTGTCATGGGTACTCCCCCTCTTCTCAGGATGTGCCGACAGGCTGGATTGTGCCAAATACCACGTTGTGGTGGGAACGGCGCCACGCGTTCATGTTCGTATTGACCACGGGATGCACCCGGTTGGTCAGTGTGATGAGCGTTGCTCCCCGGACTGGATCAGACCAGATCGAGGTACCCGTAAACCCAGAATGTCCGAATGCTTGCTCGGACAAGAGATCTCCCCCGGTACAGCCATGTGCGATCTGAGCCAGCTCACCGGCTGGAGCGGACGCTTCCCAGCCTACGGCTCTTCTCGGTACGGATTGCCCCGTCTGTGCCCGGATCGCAAAAGCTCGCAGGATCGGGTCCATGCGTACAGGCGCATCGGCTGACGTCCAGATTCGCATGTAGAGGGACAAATCTTCCAGGGAGGAAAAGAGTCCAGCATGACCACTCACGCCTCCCATACCGTGATAGGCATTGCAGTCGTGAACATGGCCTCGAATAACCCCTTTTCGCCAGCTAAAAGCATCCAGGGCTGCTCGCCACTCTTCTGCTCGAGGATCTTGAACGGCATCCAGCTGCATCAAAAACTGCTTTGCCATATTCCACTCAAACGGACTTCCCTCTTCTGCAGGAGCAATCACGCATTCTTTTAGAGAAGCTTGCTCAAGTGGCAAATAAGTCGTTCGTGTCATGCCACTCGGTCTAAAAATCAGACGCTTTGCCAGAGCATCCAGCTCTTCTCCCCAAATTTCCTCCAGTACAAAGCCCAGAAGCATAAATCCCAAGTCGCTGTACACGACGTTTTCGCCAGGCTTGTAGATCAAGGACTCATCCGCGATATAGCGCAAATACTCGCGTTTACCATGACCTTTTATAAAGAACGGACGCCAAGCCGGCAGACCGGAGGAGTGTGTGAGCAAATGGATGATCTTGATCTGCTCCTTCTCGCTCTTGCCCGGACCTTCCCCAAATTCAGGCAGGTGCGTCACAACGCTATCCGTCAAAGACAGCTTTCCGTGCTGGACACTGAGCAGAATCAGCGGCAGGGTCACCACCACTTTTGTCAAGGAAGCCAAGTCATACAGCGTATCGGACGTGATCGGCTCGTCGTCTGTCGCATAGCCGGTCCTTCCCCTGTACACCGTTATATCCGACATTCCTTTTCGCTGTAAAAGAACAGCACCACCAGGAAAAATCTTCTGATCGATTCCGCGATCCAGACTCTTTTCGATTTGCAGGGTGATCGCATTCTTGTCCATTCGGTTTCCTCCTGCTTATTTGCCGCGATGACGCGGATCCAGAATATCGCGAACAGCATCCCCGAACATATTGCAGGAAAGAATGGTGATCGTCATCGCCACACACGGCCAGATGATCATTCCGGGTGCCAGTTCCATATAGCGACGTGCCTCTGAAATCATTCCTCCCCAGGACGGATCCGGCGGCTGAATACCCAAGCCAAGGAAGCTGAGTGCAGATTCTGTGAGAATCGCACCGGAGATCGCCAGTGAAGATTGCACGAGCAGCGGCGCTGTGACATTTGGAAAAATTTCCTTGAACAAAATACGCGGGGTACTAGCTCCGATGGCGCGGGCGCTCTCCACGAATTCAAGGTTTTTGATCGAGAGGACCGCCCCCCTCACCGTTCTCGTAAAGATCGGAATATTGACGATTCCGATCGCCATAATCGTGTTGAAAGTACCGGGTCCCAATGCAGCTACAATCGCCAGCGCGAGCAAAATCTCTGGAAATGCAAACAGCACATCCATGACGCGCATGATAAAACCGTCAATCCAGCGTCCAAAGTAGCCCGCGATCAAACCAAACAAAGTCCCGAAGAAAACACTCACCATGACGGCAGAAATCCCGACTAACAGAGACACGCGCGCACCATAGATGACACGGCTCAGCAAATCGCGACCGAATTGGTCTGTCCCTAGGAGAAACTCGCTGGAACTGCCTTCCATCCGGTTGTTTTGAAAGATTTCAGTAGGATCATGGGGAGCCAGGATCGGGGCAAAAATCGCTACCAAACAGAGCATTAGAAGCAATATGGAACATACAACGGCCGTTTTGTTGGCCCAAAATCGTTTACGAAAAGTGCTCATGTCTTCATCCCCCCCGTGTCAGTACTTGATTCGTGGATCAATCCAGGTATAGATCAGGTCGATAAGCAGATTGACCAGAACAAAGACTAGGGCGACAAAGAGAACGCCTCCCTGCACGACCGGATAGTCACGTTGATAAATGGCCTCCAGTACGTATTGGCCCAGGCCAGGAATGGAAAATAGCTGTTCTACAATGACGGAGCCACCAAGCAAATAGCCGATCTGCATACCCGCGATCGTCACAATCGGGATCGAGGAGTTGCGGAACGCATGTCCCACGACTACTGTCCATTTGTTGTTTCCTTTGGCACGAGCTGTCCGGATAAAATCCTTGTCCATCGTTTCCAAAAAGGCAGAACGCGTCATTCGCATGACACCGGCAGCTACGACAATTCCCATCGTGGTTGCTGGCAGTACAAACACCTTGAACGCTTCGACCGGGTTCTCCCAGAAGCTGACGACATCAATCGGGGGAAACCAGTTGAAGTACAGGGACGACGCCAGCAGCAGCAGCGTTCCGATCGCGAAGTTCGGAACAGAAATCCCCAGCAAGGTCATGACGCGAACCGTGATGTCCGTCTTCGAATGAGCGCGAATGGCGGATAGAATCCCGAATGGAATCGCAACCAGCCAGCCAATCAGGACAGCAAATACTGTCAATTGCAGCGTAATTCCAAAACGCTTGAGAATTTGCGGTAAAATTTCTTCGCCTGAGTGAACGGATACACCAAAATTGCCCTGGAAGAGTCCACCTATCCAAGTCAGGTATTGCGTTACTAATGGTTCATCCAGTCCCATGCTTTTTCGCAGGGCAGCAATCGACTCTTCGGTTGCATTGGTTCCCAGCATGATGGAGGCAGGGTCACCTGGCACCAGATGCAAGATGGTAAAGACCAACACGGAGATACCGAACAGGATCGGAATCAGGCTGATAACACGTTTGATCAGATAAGCTCCCACTAAGGCCCCTCCCTCTTTCCAACCTCTAAATCTTTCTTCTTTTACGTAATATAAACCTCTATCGAAGCCTATACGTTAAAAACATGGCTCCGCCTTTTGATCCGGCGGAGCCACCATTCGCTATTCTTACTTGATTGAGGCTCTTACCAGCGCGAAGCCCTCTCCCGCTGCAGATGGCGAAAACTCGATGTTGTCACGAACCGCGTAGAAGTTCTTCGGAGAAGCCAGGAACAAGTTTGGAACATCTTCATTAACCAGCATCATTTGAGCTTGATCGTACAGTTTCTTGCGTTCATCTGGATTCACTGTCATCAATGCCTTTTCCACCAGCTCGTCATAGGCAGGGCTGGAGTAGTTCCACACGTTGGCAGAACCCGTGCTATGGAAGAAGAAGCGCATGGAACGGTCAGCGTCAACACCGGATGTATTGCGTCCAACCATCAGATTGCCATCTTTGGACTTCCATACATCGATGTAGTTGCCCCACTCCAGCTGATTGATTTTCGCGTTGATGCCAATCGCTTTCAGCTGCTGTTGCAAAATGATCGCAGTCTCAACCATGTCAGGATAGGTAGCAGCCGTGTCGATCACGGTTTCAAAGCCATTTGCATAGCCAGCTTCAGCCAAAAGTGCCTTCGCCTTATCGATGTTGTGGTTGTAGGTATCATAGCTGCTCGTATCCAATGCGAAGCCTTTTACAGCTGGCGCGATTGGACCGGTCAGAGCTGCTTCGCCCTTCCAGACCGTTTGGACAATGGTATTACGATCTACCGCATAGCTGATCGCTTGGCGTACCTTCGGATCATCAAACGGTTTTTTGTTTACGTTGATACCCAGGTAGCTGTATTCGAGCGATTGGTAGCCTTTTACTTCTACACCTTCTTTACCTTGCAAAAGGGTAGCAGAATCGGCAGATACCATCGAAACGTCAATTTTACCAGCGCGGATTGCAGCCAGACGTTCTGCTTCATCCTTCATGATCTGGAACTTGATTGTTTCCATTTTTGCCAGTTCAGGTTTGAAGTAAGTTGGATTCTTTTTCAAAAGAACGTATTGGCCAGACTCGTACTTTTCCAACATATACGGTCCGCTGCCCGCTGTATCCTTGGTCAAATCGCCAGCGCCAACTGGTACGATCGCAGTGGATGCGCTGCTCGTATTTGCCATGAAAGCAGCATCCGCGTTTTTTAAGTGAAATACGACTGTAGTCGGGTCTTTCACTTCGATCGACTCCAGGCTGGAGAAATAAGACTTGGAGATCGAACCGGTATCCGGATTCAGAATGCGCTCAAAAGTGAATTTTACATCTTCGGCTGTCAAATCTTTGCCATCATGGAACTTGACGCCTTGTGCCAGAGTTACCGTGATGGTCTTGCCATCCTCGGATGTCTCCCATTTTTCAGCAAGGTGCGGGATGAGTTCCAGGTTTTCATCCAGCTTGGTCAAGCTGTCGTAAATCAGACCGTAAATTCTCGCACTGGATGCGGCTGGAACCTTGTGAGGGTCAAACCCAACTGGTTCCTGTTCTGCTGCTACAATCAGTTCTGTCTTAGCTGGCGTTTGCGGCTGTTCCTGCGCCGGCTGCTCTTGCGGCTGTGACTGGTTGGATGGAGCGGTACCTCCACCTGAACAAGCCGACAGAACCAGGGTCATAGATAGGAAAAATCCTGCCAACACGCGTTTCTTCACGATGTTACCCCCTACGTTATCTTTCGTTAAAAGCATATATTTCCTAACGGCACAGCCCTCTTCGCACCTGTAACAGATGGAACATTCGATGGCCTGCCCATTAGTGTCTCATGACCTAAAATGGCGAATGCAACTGCTTCCTTCGCGTCATCCGGCATGCCGAATTGCTGCGTCGTCATCACAGCCATTTCTTCCGGCAATTGCGCTCGAAGCATGCGCAACAGCGTTTGGTTATGTGCCCCACCCCCGGAGACAATCACTTCCTTTATAGGCGTCTTCGGCAAGACATGCTGCTTGTACGCCTGAGCGATGGTAGTGGCTGTCAGCGATGTCACGGTAGCGAGGAGATCCTCATGACTCAACCCCATGAAATGCGCCATGGAGATAAGCTCCTGAGCAAAGGCTTTACCGTATACTTCGCGTCCTGTACTCTTAGGTGGCTGGAGCTGGTAGTACGGATCCTGCAGAAGCTTTGTCAGCATTTCCTCTGACACGCTTCCCGTAGAAGCCATCAGGCCGCCTTCATCGTAGCGCATCTTGCCATTTGTGATGACATGGATGATCTGGTCGATGATCATGTTACCTGGCCCTGTATCAAAAGCTACTACTTTTTCAATGCCTTCCCCTGCCGGCAATATCGTCACATTGGCGATGCCCCCGATATTTTGCAGGAGTCTGCCTTTTGCAGGATCTCGGAAGAGTATGTAGTCCGCATAGGGTACGAGCGGAGCTCCCTCGCCGTCTGCAGCCAGATCTCTTGCTCGAAAATTCCCGACAACCGGGATGCCCGTACGTTCTGCCAAAAGGGAAAGGTCTCCGATCTGCAAGGAAGCCCGAACCTCCGTCATCCCGCTTGGTCCTGGAAACGGAGTGCGTCCAGCAATATGCCAGACTGTTTGCCCATGCGTGCAAACAGCGTCAACTTCCGCTGCTGTGATCCCCGCTTTTTCAATCAAACTCTGTACGGAATAAGCATACCACTCGGACAAACCGTAGTGTGCCGTGGTCAACAAATCAAGTCTGGCTGTCTGAAGACTGCACAAATTCATAACCCACTCCCGCACCTCATCCGAATACGGGAGGTACGTGAATTCCTTCAAGGACACCTGTTCAATTTCGCCGCTCTCATCCGTCCGAATGGCAACGAGCGCGGCATCAATCCCATCCAGTGAAGTACCTGACATCAAACCGATGAGCATATGATCCTGCTTGTCACGGTAGTCGAGCAAACTCGCAGGTTGATTCATCCTACTCCCCCCTGTACGGGATATTTTGAATGCTTACATAATTCTATCTTGATTACGTTTTCATTATATGAAATAAAATTACACCAGTCAATCGGATGTTGGTAAACAATATTTCAGATTAAGAAGAAATTTTTGGATTCTTACAGGATTGTAAGGTAGGCGTAAGCTAGATCGATATTTTTGAGAGAAGTGATCCTGTATCTTCTCTATATAAATGGAAATAAGGAGGAAACCTCTCTTTGAATCTCATGGAAATCAATATCTCGGCTTTTCGTGCCATCAATGACTTAGGCAAGCAATTCGCCTTTCTCGATCCTGTATTTTTCTTTTTTGCCGAATATACGGTGTATCTCTTGGCACTCGCTGTAGTCATCTACTGGTTTACGAGGACAAACGAAAACAGAATCATGATCATCAGCGCTGCCCTCTCCCTTCTCATTGCAGAGATTCTGGCGAAACTGGCAGGGTTCGTCCATGCCAACAACCAACCCTTCGCAGAGCTTTCAGCCGTTCACCAGCTGGTGGATAAAGCGATTGATAATTCCTTCCCCAGCGACCACACCATTCTCTTCTTCACGTTTTGCCTGACGTTTTGGTTGTTCGGGAAAAAACATCGCCTGATCTGGATGATCCTCGCAGTCTGTGTCGCTCTATCCAGGATCGGAGTTGGTGTGCATTATCCCGCTGACGTGCTGGTTGGTGCGATTTTTGGTACGCTTTCTGCTCTCCTCTCTTACGCAATCGTACCCAAGGCTCCGCTGATCCAAAGGCTTTTGGCTCTGTATGAAAGGATTGAGCTGGCTGTGCTTCCACGAAAAGATAAAGAAAGAAGCTTGTAATACACCGCTACTGTAGACGAAGCATGGATGCCCCCCTGTTCGACCCTCCTTTGAAAGAAAAAAGGATAGACCTGAGCTGAAGGTATAAGCTCTGGTCTATCCTTTCCCATTTTCAACGTCTGTTTCAATTAAGCAGGCTCATGTTCCCCGGCTTGCAGAATAGAGGTGCAATTCGGGCAACGCGTCGCTTTTATCGGAATCTGAGTAATGCAATGTGGGCATTCCTTGGTTGAAGCTGGCGGCTTTGCTTCCTCTTGTTTTTTCTTGAAGCGATTCAGCTGCTTGATGACCAAGAAAATCGAGAACGCGATGATCAAGAAATCGATGACCGTATTCAGGAACAGGCCGTAATTGATAGTAGCCGCTCCTGCTGCTTTGGCGTCTGCCAACGTTTTGTAGGGAACGTCAGACAAGTTAATGAAAAGATTGGAGAAATCCACCTTTCCGAGCAGCAAGCCAATCGTCGGCGTAATCAAATCGTTTACCAGCGATGAAACAATCTTTCCAAAGGCCGTCCCGATGACGACCCCGACTGCAAGGTCCATTACATTTCCTTTTAGCGCAAACTCCTTAAACTCTTTAAGCAACTTCTCTTCCTCCTCTTTCCTTAGAACGCACGCTTTCAATCATTCTTAATGATGCTTCTCTCCTATTGCATCATTTTCCTATCTATTCTACACTAATTTTAAATTCGACAAAATTCGTCTTCCTTTTTTCTTCAAAGAATCTCCTTCGATACAACTGACATGTCTCACAAAGGAGTCAGATTATGTGATGTTTTCCCTAGTACAACCGAACCAATTGATCGAGCTGGCCAAAAAACAGCTCATTCATGCACTGGTACAGCATCAGCAAAAGCCTTACCTGCCTGTTTGGGGAGAATTGTTTACTGCTCTGCGGGATATCGCCAAATATGGGCAGCAAACACAGGAAAACACGATAATCTACACGATACAGCCCTCAGGCAGCCTCTGGTATCTTTACAAAGAGCAGCGCTTTATGGTGGACGTGCCGGAACCCGGCATCACGATTTCTTTGACACAGGAGCAATTAATCGACGCTTTGCTGCAAGGCAGCTTTGCACCCTCCAAATCGTAATAACGACGCCCCCTCTTCCTTTTCTCACTATGTACGCCAGCCAAGCCGAGCTATGCTTATGCAGAAAAAAGCCCAGGTTTTTAACCTGGGAGAGAATAGTACGGAAGTATTCACGTGAACAACTCTATCATATAATCTTATCAAACTAGTTTCCAGCTGTATTTTTTTAGGTACTAATGCCTATATTAACCTTTTCAAGAAGATAACCTCGAGCGAGGCTTATTTAAGGAGGAACGACCGCGCTTTAGCGGAAAGTTTTACCGAAGCAATGCCAGGCGCGGACCCTGAGGCACCTTGTCATGCGCTTCAGAATTCATAAGCTTGAAGCTTATAAATTCCTATAAATAAAAAAAGAGGCGGCTCCACTGCGTAGATTCGAGCCGCCATCCCGAACTTCCCCAAGTTCGTTCATAATGAAATTGTACTATGAAACTCTCCTATCGAAAAGTGTCAGCTTTTGTTTTTTAACGAAATATTTAAAATATAGCTAGATTATACTCTATTTCCTCGCATTTTCACTTACTAGTCCCCCCTGCTTTTGTCCCAAACAGGATGTGCAGATACACATACTGACTGATACTTACCTTTGGAAAAACAAAAAGGATGTTAGATTTCCCCTTTATTTGTTGAATGGAATACTGGATATTGCTCGATTTCATTTTTCGTCGGATATATGCTGCTTCCCTCCATGATGCGAAAAATTCAACATTCTGCTCCATATCCCCCTACCACCTCATGGAGCTAGTATGTCCGATCCCTTTCCAAATCAATCCACTTGAGAATGTGTTAGTGAATTTCATGATCCACAGGTGTTGGCAAAACAAGCATTTCCGTCAGTTAATCTGATCTGCACAAACGATAGAAAAACCCAGTTGCACCGTCCACATTTGGCTGATTTCCCTGCCTCATGTGAGCTCGCAACTGGGTTCTTTTCTTTCCTATTCGTAACGCAGAGCGTCAATCGGCTTGAGCTGTGCTGCTTTTCTCGCTGGATAGACGCCAAACACAACGCCCACAATCGTGGAAGTCAGGAAAGCGTAGAGAATCGGTGAAATGGTGATCGCTGTGGCCATTCCTCCCAGCTTGCTGACCCCAAGAGCCGCTCCTATTCCCAGCAAAATGCCGACGACACCTCCGATCAGACTCAGCGTGACTGCCTCGATCAGAAACTGGCGCATGATATCTCGTTTCTTCGCTCCGATCGCTTTGCGGATACCAATCTCACGCGTACGCTCTGTTACCGAGACGAGCATGATATTCATGACGCCGATTCCTCCGACGATCAACGATATGGCTGCGATCCCTGAGAGCAATGTCGTCATCGAGCTAGAGACCTCTTGAGCCGTACTCAGGATGTCGGATTGCGAAGTAATGCGAAAATCATCTGCTTCGTTCGGTCTTAGGCTGTGCTGGGAACGCAAGGCATTTCTCGTATCCTGCTGGGCTTTTTCCATATCGTTTGCCGATGCTGCCGATACGTATATCGTGCCTACATTCTTGCCACCTGTCAAACGACTCATCGCCGTTGTCACCGGAATGAGTATCCGGTCGTCATTGTTGGTCATCCCGGAGCTTCCCTGGCTTTTCAAGACCCCAATGATCGAAAAGGGGATCCGGTTGATCTGAATCGTCTGTCCAATTGGAATGCTTCCCGCAAACAGGTTGTTGACAACCTCCGTACCTACAACCGCCACATTCATCTGCTTTCTCACTTCAAAATTGGAGAAAAAGCGTCCATCTGCTACCTGAACATTGCGCACGTCAGGAAAAGATTCCGTCGTGCCCTCCAGCATGGTCGAATAGTTGTTGCTCCCAAAGACGATCTGCGCTCTGCCATTGACACTCGGGGCAACACCAGACACTGCTTCACTTTCCGCTATTTTCTCCGCATCTGCGAGAGTCAAGGTGTTCAATGACCCTGCCCCCAGACTGACGCGACCTTGTGTAGCCTGTCCAGGAGAGACGATCAGCAGATTGCTTCCCAAGCCATTGATCTGATTAGCTACACTGGCAGACGTTCCTTCACCGATTGCGACCATCGCAATGACGGCCGCAACGCCGATGATTATCCCCAGCATGGTCAATACGGAACGAAGCCCGTTCGCCTTGATACTGCGAAAGGAAACGCGCAAGCTCTCTAGAAAACTCATGTGATCACTTCCTCTGGCAACACTCTTCTGCGCTCCTCCACGATTTCATTGGAGACGATCTGCCCGTCGCGAAAACGGACAATTCGCTTGGCGTATTCAGCAATGTCCGGTTCATGGGTGACGAGAATAACGGTTTTTCCGGCATTATTCAGCTGCTGGAAAATCCCCATGATCTCCACGCTCGTTTTCGTATCGAGTGCCCCTGTAGGCTCGTCAGCCAGCAGAATGACCGGATCATTCACCAATGCGCGTGCAATCGAAACACGCTGCTGCTGTCCGCCAGACAATTCATTCGGCTTGTTGTTCAGCCGCTCGCCCAGTCCCACGTCTAACAATGCCTGTATGGCGCGCTCCCGTCTTTCCTTTGCAGGCGTACCTGCGTATAGCAAGGGCAGCTCCACATTTTCCACAGCGGTAGTGCGGGGCAGCAGGTTGAAGTTTTGAAAAACGAATCCGATCTTCTGATTGCGAATCTCGGCCAATTCGTCATCATGCGCTTGCGATACCGGGTATCCATCCAGGTAAAACTCACCTGAGGTCGGCTTGTCGAGGCAGCCGATCACGTTCATCATCGATGACTTGCCTGAACCAGATGGGCCCATGATGGCTACGAAATCACCCGTTTCGATCGAGAGACTGACGCCGCGCAGCGCCTGGATCTCCTGATCGCAGATCTGATACCGTTTCTTCAAATCTTCCATCTGAATGACTGGTCTCATCTGCTCATCGCCCTCTCATGACGCCACCGCCACCGGGGAATCCGCCCATGCCAGGCATTCCGCCCATCCGCATGCCATTTTGATTGGCTGAACCTGTTGAGCCCGCGGTCGGCAGGATCACGATCTGATCTCCCTCTGACAGTCCCTCGGTAATTTCCACGCGGTCAGAAGCAAAGTAGCCGATTTTTACAGGCTGGAAGCGATAAGGCAAATTGCTTCGCTGCTCGGCTGTTCCTTCTCTTCGAGCCTCTTGCCGCTGCTGAGGCTGTTGCTGCTGATCGGTTGGCTGTCCCTGCTGGGCTTGTCTTGGCTGTTCATTCCCTGATGGTGCAGCTGTGCCGTTATTCATCAAAAGGACCCCATCTCGGCCATTGCGACTCTGCAAGGCTGACGCAGGAATGACCAATACATCCGTATGGGTACCGATCTCGATAGTGACATTCATAGTCATGCCGATTTTCAACAAGCCTTCCTGGTTATCGACCGAAAGCAGTACATCATAGGTCGTCACCCCCGAATTCGTCACAGCCTCCGGGTAGATCAGCTTTACCTTGCCCTCAAACACTTGATCCGGGTAGGAGTTGGTCGTAAAGGTGACCTTCAGATCCTCTTTTACCTTTCCGATATCACTCTCGCTGATCTGCGCCAATACTTCCAGATCGCCTGAGTTGGAGTTGTCCATGATAATAAAATTGTTGGACGGGACCTCGCCTACGTTGCCATTCAGCTGAACGATGACACCGTCCATTGGTGCTTTTAGCGTCACTGCATTAAGTGCAGTCTGATTTTGCTGCAATTGGGCTTTTGCCTGCTCGACGGCAGCCTTGGCTGAGAGAATGGTCGCCGAGTCAGGTCCTTTTTGCGCTTCTTCCAGGTTTTCCACGGCTATTTGATAGGCTGCCTGGGCTTGCTCCACCTTGTTCTTCGCTTGCCCGCTTGTCTGCTCCAGGGTCAAGACTGCTGTCTGGTAATCTCGTTTGGCCTGCTCCAAATCGGTTTCGGCTGTTTCATACTCGGTACGAGAAATCGCTTCTGCCTCAAAGAGCATTTTTTGCGAAACGTAGTTCTTTTCGGCTTTCTCCAGATTTGCTTTCGCCTTTAATTCATCATTGCGCGCTTTTTCCAGATCCACCGACTTGCCCGCCATCTCCAGCTCTGATTTTGTCTGGTTGACACTTGCCTGCAGGGTACTCATTTCTCCTGTACTCTTGCTCTTTTGCGCTTCTTCCAGCTTGGCCTGGGCAGACAACAGATTGGCCTGTGCATTGATCAGCTGCATTTTGGCAACAGAATCATCCATCGTGGCCAGAACCTGTCCAGCCTTCACATGATCCCCTACCTGTACGAGAATGGAGGAGATCACATCTTTGGCATCCTCCGCGTCTGCAAAGGATAAGGACGTTCGCTTGGAGGCTTGGACGGTTCCAGAGGCCAGTACCGTCTCCGTCACATCTCCCTTGCCTACATGTATCACCTGATAGGCAGCCTCTGCTTGAGCAGGCGCCATAAACGTCTGATAACCGACTACACCTGCTCCACCCAAAAGAAGAACGGCGAGACTCGTGATCACGATCCGCTTTTTATTTTTCCCTTTTTTGGAGAAGGCTTCTTTTTTCTTGCTTGTCTCATCCACTGGATGACTCCCCCCGCACTGTTTAATCTTTCAAGCCATTTCCTGCTTTTGCCTCAATATAAGGGAGAAATACGTCAGCATCATGTCAGAGAAAAGGGAAAGACGACTTGCTTCCCGCAAAGTCGTCTTCTTGGCATTCGCTATATTGTTTTTCGCAAGACCAGCATGAAGGTGCTTCCTGCATCAGAGCTTTCTTTCAAAGACAGTTGGCCGCCCAGTGCCTGCGCGATCATCCGGCTGAAGGACAGCCCCAGCCCCAGGCCTCTTTGCGTCTGCTTCTTCTCTTCTCCACGGAAGAATCGCTCAAAAATCAAAGACTGCTCATCCAGCGGAATCCCGCATCCATTGTCCTTCACTTCGATCCGAATCTCTTCTTCCGTGTCCACCAAGCTCACCACAATGTTTCCACCAGATGCGATCGCTTGAGCCGCATTATTCAACAGGTTGTACAAGATCTGCTGTACGCGAAGCGGATCTGTCGAGGCCATGAGAGGGTGCTCGGGCTTTTCAATCAGCACGGTCAGCTCCTCGATCTCGTGGGCAATCCGCCATTGATGGGTGATTTCGACGATCAGCTCGTTCATATTCTGATCCTCTTTGCGAATCCGGATATCGCCTACTGCGAACGAATTGAAATCAAGCAGATCCTCCACCATTTTTTGCAGGCGAGTCGTCTCTTTTGAGCAGATCTCCAAAAACTCCTTGGCTTCATCACCGCTCACAATATCATCCTTGACAGCCTGAATCAGTCCGCTGATCGAGGTCACCGGTGTTTTCAGCTCATGGGTCACCCCCGCCAGCAGCTCTGTCCGCATCATTTCCAGCTGACGCAAGCGATCCGCCATTTCTTTGAACGAGTGGTTCAGCTCGTAGATTTCCTGCTCTGGCCGTTCCTTATCCAGTTGAATCTCGTAATCCCCCGTGACGATCTGGTTGGCGGCTACCGCGACATCCTTGATCGGCTGCGAGAGCTTTTTGGTCAAAAGGTAAATAACCCCCCATCCCAAAAGCCCCAAGCTGAACAGCATGATAAACAACAGCTGGTACTGCGTATTGCTGCCCGCTTCCTTGTCTGGTGTAAACAGGAGCACCCAGCCGATTTCCTGCTGATTGAACTGGATCGGGTGTTTAACGAAAAGCATCTGGTCTCCATGAGAAAGTGTGATCTTCGTCACTTCTTGACCCTCTTTGAGCAGTTGTGGCGCCATGCGGCCGAGCTCGGAGGAAAAAGGACCAGGTCCGTCAAACAACGCTTTTTTCCGCGAATCGACGATCAGCATCAAGGGCTTGTAATCCAAGCGAAGAGACTGCTGCCTGTTGTCCAGAATACGGAATAAAAAAGGAGCCATTCTGATCTGTCCGTTGGGGTCGACGACACGCTCTGCGATTTCAGCAGCCATCAGCCTCATGATATCGAGTCGCTGCTGTGTCTCGCTGTACTTGATCCAGAGACTGGAGGCAATGCCAATCACGAGCAGACCGACACACAACGTCAAGAGATACCGGTTCGTCCAATAACGAAAAAGCGAGACTCTTTTTTCTTTATTCATAGACGCATAGCTTGTACCCTAATCCGCGATAGGTACGAATCTCCCCTTCTGCATCCGGCCAATGCTCCAATGCTCTTCTGATCCGCTTGATGGCCAAGTCCACTGCGCGATCGCTTCCCTCGTAGTCCATTCCCCATACCTGTTCGATCAGCTGCTCGCGGGTAAATGCCTGATTTTTATACTGGGCGAGAAATAAAAAAAGCGTCAAGTCCTTTGGCGTAAAGGTCAGCTCGATCCCATGAAGCATCACCGTGCGTGCCTTGAAGTCCACCTTCAGACTGCCAAACTGCTTGATATGATCTCCTTCGATGATTTGCGTCGAGCGGCGCAGAACAGCTTGTACACGCGCGACGACCTCATCGGCAATAAAAGGCTTTGTTATGTAATCATCCGCTCCCTGGTGCAGTCCAGCCAGCTTGTTGTCAATCTGCCCAAGAGCTGTCAGCATGATGACGGGACATGAGCTTTTTGCTCGTATATACTCAAGGATGCTCCAGCCGCTGCGACCAGGCAGCATGACATCCAATAATACGAGCGCAGGATTGATCAAATCGAATTTTCGCTGTGCCTCGTCTCCTGTAAATGCCTGTTCGACCTGAAAGTGATGCTTTTCCAGATAGACCTTCAACACTCGAGAGATAGGCAACTCGTCTTCCACAACCAGGATGTTCTTCATCTCTGCTCATCCCCCTTCTGATCGAATCGACTATCTAATCTAGCGTATGAGAAAATTATGTCAAACAGATGTCTAAGTGGAAAGCTTGGACTCCGACTTATCCTTTCCGTTCCTGTAAAAAAAGGGCTGCCTCAACTCCGGCAGCCGACATCTAGGGGGGTAGTACATGAAGAAGATACCCTACAGACGCTTGAAAGGTTGGCCAAGGTTTCAGTCTGTATCCTACTCGCGAACTTGGAACTAGCAAAATAGGCATGATCACCTATCTGGCTCGCATCGCATTCGACCCATCCAGACTTAAGACTTGGAAGCTCTTTACCGAATCGAATGGTACCATGCTGCAATCGCTTTACCGTGCGATACAATACGTTCACTTCATTCCTCGATATCCAAGAATCTACTTCTTTCTGAAATGGCCATTCACCTTTATATGGTCATGGCCTTGCTTTTTGTTCACTCATTTCGTGCGAATTTTCTGAGTGGATGTATAATAGAAAAAAATGGATGGCCCGGGAGGTATTTATGCTGCGAACTTCAATCCATGAAGATGTAGTCTGTGTCGAAATCGTATTGAATCGCCAAGGTAGGGAGTCATCCGTCTATGTCTATCTGACAGATGGCATGCTGGTCGATACCGGTCCACAGAATGTCCTGTCGGAATTGATTTCCTTTTATGAACAGAACACGTTTGAATCTGTCGTCCTCACACACAGCCATGAGGACCATGTCGGCACAGCCTCCTGGATCGAGCAAAATCTAGAAGTGTCTGTCTATATCCATCCCTATGGCATGACAATCTGCTCTGAACAAGCCGCTTATCCGCTGTACCGCCAAGTCGCTTGGGGTGTTCGCGAACCATTTAACGCCAAGCCATTAACCGATACCTTCCACTCCCGCTCCACTAGCTGGAAGGTGATCTATACACCCGGCCACGCTGATGACCATGTCGTCCTTCTGCACGAAGAAACAGGTCGCTTGCTTTGTGGGGATTTGTACCTGACTGCCAAGCCTAAAGTGCTGCTTTCTTTTGAATCCATTC
Organism: Brevibacillus sp. AY1; assembly: GCF_029870785.1. NCBI lineage: Bacteria > Bacillati > Bacillota > Bacilli > Caryophanales > Paenibacillaceae > Brevibacillus > Brevibacillus sp. AY1. Next base: position 21,332 of record NZ_JAFLPN010000031.1, on the reverse strand, counting down.
CGCAACAAATGGCATCGCTTCGAATCGTACTGGACTATTCGTTCGATTCTATCTATTGCGGACATGCCGGATATATCGCCAGCGGAAAAAACATGCTGCGACAAAAGCTGGACTATTTGGAAAATCTCTCAGGAGAAATCATTCATTTACACCAGAGAGGATGGTCTGCCGCAGAAATCAATGATCGACTCTTTGAGCCCAACCATCTACTCACGAAAGTATCTGATGGAGAGTTCGATACCATGCACATCGTCACATCGGTACTGCGTGGACTTGCACCGAAGGAGGGCTGAAGACGGAGCTTCTGAACTCGAATTTGTCGTTCCCTTCCCTAATCAGTGAGTGATGGAAATAAAAAAAGGGTGCCTATCTGCTAAGAAGGCACCCTCTGTTGTTATTGTTTGTCTACATCGATAAATGGCATCGCGCCACCGGTTACGTTTGGCATTTTGCCGTCCCATTTGCGAATCGCTTCCAGCTGCGCTTCGATTTGTCTGAGCTGGATCAATTCAGGTGTTACTTCCTGCTTCTGCAAGCGGAGGGCTTCCGCCTGAGCCTGTGCTTTCGTAATCTCCTGCTCTTTCTCAATCTTGATCCGCTCCAGATCAAGCTTCGATTTGAGTGCTTGCTGCTCGGCGATCTGCTTGGACTCGATCGCGCGGTTGAACTCTTCGCTAAACGTAAATTCCCGTATGTTGATTTCATCCAGAACGATGTAGTACGTGGAGAGCTTCTGAGTCAGCAGCTCTTTCACTTTTCCACTCACTTCAGAGCGTTTGGAAATCAGTTCTTCTGCTGTATATTGAGCCGTTACCGATTTAAATGCTTCGGCAATAGCAGGGTCTACGATCCGAGAATTATAATCCAGACCAACCTGTTGATACAATTTGTTGACATTGTTTGGCTCCAGGTGGAAGTTCACAGCTATTGTCGTCGATACGTTTTGCAAATCACGTGAAGCAGAGGTTTGACTCATCTCTGATTTTTGGACCCTGACTTCGATTGGAATCACGGTTTGTACAAACGGAATCTTAAAATGTAGTCCTTCCTGCATGACATTTGGTTGTACTGCTCCTAGCTGCAGCACAACGCCGCTATGACCGGCCGAGATAATGGTAAAAGATTGCGTACCCAACAGTGCAATGACAGCGATTACAAGTATGGTGACGAGCAGCTTTCCTCCCTGTTTAAAGGAATTCATGTTTACTACGTTATCGTCGTTCATATTCCGCCTCCCCTTATCTTTTTCTGTATCCCTAGTCTATACGGCAAGAGGGGCAAAAAGTTTCATTTTTCTTTAGAATCTTCATTCCGGTAAATAAAGGCCAAGTATTCACTGTCTACTTGTTCCGATCCCTTCCCGATCCAAATCAAATGACCCCATGTGTCCAAGATGCATAGCTGAGCGTGAGGGATATGTGCATTTGCGCGATGAGCATGCTTCAAGGGCACGGTCTGATCATGTTTACTGTGCATAATCAGTGTCGGACACTTGATGCTCTTCATGTCCTCCACTAGGTCCCGCCTGGATTGTACCAGATCGATCATGAAGCCATACCCAGATCTCTGGCGATTGTTCATGGCGCAAAACGCTTCTACATCTTCCTCCTTCAGATAGGTCATCACTTCACTCCAAGACAAGGTCGAAAAGGAGGGAGCCATATGTTTCAGGATAAAGGTAGGAAATCGTTTGGACATGGAACCCATCAGCTTCCAGGTGAATCTTTCCACACCAGGGCGAAACAAGTTAACGGCCATTCGTTGGGTCTTGTCTGTTGGCGAAATCAATTCATCCGTCACTGCAGATTGCAGCGTGAGGGTTCGCACGCGTTCTGGGTAATATGCAGCGAAATAGATGCCACTCGGGCCTCCCGCTGAGATGGCAAGGACATGGACCTGCTCTAGTCCTAGTTCATCGAGTAACATCACATAGGCGTTACAAGCTTTCGCAAAACTTTCTCCAAGCTCGCGTGATGTATCACCATAGCCTGGCCGGGACGGTGTAATCAGAGAGCAGCCGCTTTCAAGTAGTTCCCGATAGCCGAATTCTTCGAAACAATTGGAGTGTCCACCGTGGAAAACAAGGATTGGAATCCCTGTTCCACGAATAGTATATTGAACCTCCGTCCCATCTGGCAGAAAAATATGTTCACTTTTGAGCATGGAGCACCCTTTCCCAGGAAAAACGTCCCGTTGATCTTCCTCTATGGTTATTTGCTACTCATCATACCCTTATATTCGAAAATGCGAAAGGAGTTTGTCTATGATACAGAATATACATACCCTGATCGAAAAGCTCGGTTTAGATACGATGAAAGAAACCATTCTTGCCCACCTACACGAATGCATGTACCTTTACCCTCAAAAAGAGGATACACCCACCTTGGCTACAAGTCGTTTGGGAGGTTATCCAGACTTTCCACCCGGATGGACGTATCCCGAGTATCAGGGTGAGCCACTGTCCTTTATTGGACAGCTGAATCTCGAAGATGTACAACGAATCGGTGTTGCCAACGAATTGCCTGAGCGTGGTCTGCTCTACTTTTTTTATGATGCGGCAGAGCAGTCAGTATACGGCGGAGAGCTGCCAAACAGAGATGGCTGGAGGGTTCTGTATTACGATGGCGATCTTTCGCACCTCCAAACGCTTCCGTACCCGGGGACACACAAATACGGGGTTCTTCCAGCCAACAATCTGCAAATGATCAAGGGCCTGTCTTTGCACAGCGAAGCGATCACCGTGCCAGATGAACATTGGGATGTGTATTGGGATCAGTTCCTTCCTGCCTTTGCCGAAATAAACGGCTCTCCTACTTGGCACCACCAGGCTTTGGGCCATCCTCACAACATCCAAAATGACGTCTTTGATGAAATTGATTATTTTCGCAAGCTAGAGGGCAACGATCGTTATACGCTGCTTCTGCAGGTCGATACGGATGAAGAAAACCTGAATATCATGTGGGGGGATGTAGGAACGATCTATTTTGTCATTGCACAGGATGACTTGCGAGAGAGGAATTTTGCGAACTGCTATTTTTCCTATCAGTGCTGCTAGTGAAGGGCCGAAAAAAGGAATATTAAAAAGGCGGTACAGGAATAATGACCTGCACCGCCTTTTTTCAACCTGCATGGATGTGATAGATTCTAACCCCTATGATTTCCTTTATCGTTTATCATGACCGCTACTGGTTTTACCCCCTTCGACAAGTTCACAGCCAACAGGAGAGCCAATAATAGAAATGCGGCGACCAATCCTACTACGCCTTCCCAGCCATACGCTGACCAGAACACTCCGCCTGTCGTTCCTGCCACACTGGACCCCGCGTAGAAAAAGAAAAGGTAAAGCGAAGAGGCCTGTGCCTTGTCGTGAAGCGCCCGCCTTCCCACCCACGCGCTGGCAATGGAATGACTGCCGAAAAATCCAAAGACCAGAACGGGCAATCCGATCATTTTCACCCATAGATGAGTTTCCAGGGTAATACACACCCCTACCAATGTGAGCGTCAAAGCCAGAATCATCATATTTTGGCGCCCGTATTTGTCCGCCCATTTCGCCATCCATACGGAGCTGACTGTGCCCACCAGATAAACGATGAAGATCCAGCCTACCAGGGTTTGACTGAGTCGATAGGGCGGAGCAGTCAGTACATACCCCAAATAGTTGAACAAAGCGACGTTGCTGCCAGGATGAGAAAGCCAATCCCGTACAAGCAAAGCATCCCCCGATCCTTCAGGTGATGCCCAAAGGAGAGCAGCAGCTTTTGCGGTTCAGGTGAACGAGGCTGGAAATTTTGTGAGCGCGGCAGATTCAGCCAAAAGATCAGGCAAGCGAAATGGTCGTCAACGACAGGGATAGACTGGCCATCGTCGGAGAAATCCCAAAATCTTCGGTAAACTCTGGCATGAGTGGCTGCGTGCTGTACAAAATGGCAAATGTATTAAAGCCGGCAGCAAAAAAAGCGAGATTTGCTTTACGAAAGGCAGAAGTCCCTTTCTGGATGTGTCCCACGTTGAAGCTACCTCCCCGAAAACGCTCTTCATGCTGCTATCGTATCACCCTCTATTCATAATGTATAATTTATAATAATTATGGTTTTGATGCATGTGGGTAATGATAACGATGGAGGTATAGACATATGGAGTGGCAACAACTCGAATATTTTCAAACGCTGGCACGCATGCAGCATGTGACTCGCGCTGCGGAGTCTCTTTCCCTTTCTCAGCCTGCACTGAGTCGTTCGATCGCTCGATTGGAGGATGAATTGGGTGTCCCGCTTTTTTCACGAGAAGGAAGGAAAATCGCCTTGAATCGTTACGGTCAGCTGTTTTTATCACGCGTCAATCGCATTCTGGGCGAATATGAGAGCGCCAAGCAAGAGCTGCAACATCTCGTACACCCCGAAAGCGGAGAGATCGCTCTAGGTTTTCTCCATACGCTAGGGACCAGCCTGATTCCCGATCTGATCGGTGCCTATCGCGTGCATTCACCAAGCGTCAGCTTTCAATTGATACAGAACCATAGCTACTCGCTACTGGAGCATTTGGATGCAGGGGAACTGGACATTTGTATTCTCGCTGAACCGACGGAAACCAAGCTGTCGATTCAGTGGACACCACTCTGGGTCGAGGAGATTTATGCGATCGTCCCTCTCGATCATCCGTTGTCAGGTTCGACTCCTTCATCTTTTTGAAAAAAGGTTACGCTCTGCGCAATACGACAGATCAATTGTTCCAACAGCTGGGGATTACCCCCAATGTTACGTTTGAGAGCGAAGAGGCAGCAACGGTTGCGGGTCTTGTCGCTGCCGGACTCGGGGTTTCCCTGTTGCCCAACCTGCGCGGCATGGACAAGAACAAGATCGTCCAGATTCACATCCGTGAACCAGAGTGTCGAAGAGTCATTGGCATGGCGCATGTCGAAGGCCGATATATGTCCCCTGCCGCCGCTCGTTTCAAGGAGTTTGTCATACGCCACTTTGAGCATCTGGATGCGGCAAATCAGTGATTCTCAGATTTTACGGCATTTGATAATCATTGTAGTCGGTATCCGGGCTGCCTTTTCGTAGGAGTACCAACGATTGGTCTGATTTTTCAGCATCTCATCCGTAAGAGACACATCCTCTACCACTCGCTCGATCGAGAACCCTTGCTGGATGCAGACATTGAGGTAGGTACTCAGGCGAAACTGCTGCATGATCGCGGTCTCTTGCCATGCTTCGTGATCAAATGAACCTTCCAGCTTTTTTTGTTTGCGATCAATGCATCCACGTTCATGTGTCATTACCTCCAAACTTTATCTACAACCACAAGAACATACATTCCCTGTGCAACCACCCTTTTCCTGCTAGAAAGTCACAACGTAGCTAGCTATCAACAACCTGTGATTTCTTAGAAATGTTGTAATCCAATGTTAAAAATTTCATCCCGAACAGCCACATGTCATGCCTGGCCTCGATTTTCCCTTTGGGAGAATCCGGGTCTTTCCATACCGTTATCGTTTCATTAATAGGAAGACGGATGGCTTTCTGATTTAGTACCAAGTACACACCTTGATCTCCGGATTTCCCTTCAGATGGCCATGAGGTTAATACCAATGTTTCGTCCGAGCCATTGCGCAGATTCAGGATGCTTGTCATTTGCGAGTACGGGAGTGGGAAAGCAATATTCATATAGCGCGTACGTCCTGACACATGCGTGGAGTACAACGCTGCATAAATGGTCTTTTTCGTTTGATTGTAGGTTCGTACCCAGGCTCGGACATTTTGCCTGCCGTCCTTACTGTCCTGAATGGGGAGTATGACGCTTTTCACTTGTTGTTCAATAGATTCCGCTTCTAGCGGGAAGTTCATTTGCTCGAGCCATTGACTGCCACATTTATAGACTTTAGCCGGGTAAGTAAAAGCTTTGCTCCAATAGGGTGTCACATACAGCTCAAAGTCGTCTGTTTTCTCATAGAAATCGATGATATCTTGGTCAAAGCGTTCGAGATCCAATGATTGGTTCTGGTAATCTTGCATATCATCGATCAAGCCCGTCGGCTTCTCCTCAGGCTCTCGATCGAGAACTTCCAACTTGGTAAAAACGTCGGCACCGATTCTCCCTGTACCTTGAATACGACTAAACGGAATTCCCGCTGTTGCTTGATCCATCAGGGTTGCATGCCATGCCAGCACCCCAATAAAGCAAAAGAGAACCGCATTCCCCCAGCCGTGGAAGACGATCATCGTCGAAATGGAAATGGTAGATTGTCCAGTCAACTCCCCAAATCCATATAGAACGGCCAAGGCCATCGTCAACCAGATCACTCCACTGGACAGGAGATGAAATCCCTTTGTCCATCTTGTTGCTTTTGGGATCACGCAAGTAAAAACAAGGACGCTGTACAGGATCAGGGACAAGGCAAAAGTGACGACAGACAGCCACTCCAGAATCGGCGAGTATGTCATACCAAGTGCAATGAGGATGGGGGTAATCCCGCCAAGCACAACCGTCAACCCCGAAAAGGATTTTCTTTCCAGGCTATCATGCAAAAAACCAAATAATACAGGCACAACGAAGCCCGCATAGTGAAAATGATTGACTGTAAGCAACATAATCAGCCCCTCAAAGCCTAGCAAGGACGAGCCGAATTGATAGGCCGCTAACCAAATGCCACCTACACTGATGTACATAAAACCAATCGCCCTGGACACATCACCGAAATGAGGGAAGCTCTTGACGAGAAGACCAACGCCCATGGCCGCAATCACAAAGGTTACAAGGCTCCAAGGAATTGCCAGCGCACCAGCGATAGGTCCTGGGGATAGGGCGAAGGATACAGCCAGTGATATCGCACCTATTGGGATCAGGGAGATGAGGATTTTCAAAAAGAGAACGGGCGTATTCTTCAAAGACTCAAATACGCGATACAGGGTTAATGGCACTACAACAAAAGCAGCGAATAAAATGATTCGCTCTGCTTGGTCATAATAGGGCAGGAACCAAAAACCTAACCATAGCAACAATCCGGTTGGCACGTAGGAATGGATGATTTGGTTTAGTCGATTTGGCAAGTTTCATGACCTCCGAATAGGAATTGCACCTCTATTACCTTTTAAGAAAGCTAGATCACTAGATTTGTCTTAATAGTATCAAGAAAGCAGATTGGGTACCATAAAAAGGGAAATATGAACTGGATCCTTGCAACGGAAATTGGCTGCCTCTTTCGTCCAGTATCAACGAAAAGACAGCCAAACCGGCTATTGTGCAGCTTCGATATTTTTAAACTGATTGGAAAACAACTGGTAGTACGTTCCTTTCTTCGCCAGCAGCTCCTCATGGCTCCCCTGCTCAGCGATCTTCCCACCATCTACGACCATGATCGTATCTGCATCCCGAACGGTATTGAGCCTGTGCGCAATGACAAAGCTGGTACGCCCCTGCATCAGCTTGAGCAGTGCCTCCTGGATATGAATCTCGGTGCGCGTATCGATGCTGCTCGTCGCTTCATCAAGGATCAGCAAGGCAGGCTTTGCCAAAATCACCCGGGCGATCGCGAGCAGCTGCCGCTGTCCTTGGCTGAGGTTGCCGCCGTTTTCGCTCAGTACGGTATCGTAGCGCTTCGGCAGCCGATTGATGAATACATCGGCATTGGCCATTTTTGCCGCCTCGCGCACCTCTTCATCCGTCGCATCCGGCTTCCCGTACTTGATATTCTCCTTGATCGTTCCCGAAAACAAATACGTATCCTGCAGTACAAAGCCGAAGCTGCTGCGCAGGCTGTCTCGCGTATATTCCCGGATGTCTTTGCCATCCAGATAGATCGCCCCGCCAGTCACATCGTAGAAGCGGGTCAGCAGATTGACGATGGTCGTCTTTCCTGCCCCGGTCGGACCGATCAACGCCGTAATGCTCCCGGCTTTCGACTCAAAGCTGACATCTTTCAGGATGAGCTGATCGGGTCGGTAGCCAAAGCTGACGTTTTCGAACACGACATGGCCTTTTGGCTGGGTTAGCTGCACTGCTTGGACGACGTCAGCCGGTTCATCCTTCTCGTCCAGCACTTCAAATACCCGCTCCGCTCCCGCTACACCGGACTGTAATACGTTGAAGATGTTCGCCAGATCGTTGAGCGGTCGTACAAATTGGCGCGAATAGCTGAGAAAGCTGGCAATCACACCGACCGTAATCATCTCCTCAATCGCCAGTACACCACCAACGATTGCTACCAAGGCAAAGCCAAGGTTGTTGATGACGTTCATGATCGGCATGAGAAAGCCCGACAGGATTTGAGCCCGCAAGCCTACTTTTCGCAGCTCATCGTTGATCTCATCGAATTCGGCAATCGCCTTTTGCTCGTGATTAAAGGCTTTGACGACTTGAATCCCGGAGATGGTTTCTTCAATATGACCATTCAGCTTGCCGAGCTGCATCTGCTGATTTTTGAATAAAACGCTGGTTCTGCGTGCAATGGTCCGGGTCAGCAGGTAAACCAACGGCACTGTAACTAGACAGGTCAAGGTCAGCAGCGGGCTCAGCACCAGCATCATGACTAATGATCCGACAATCATCAGCGCACCTGACATCAGCTGTGTCGTAGACTGCGAGATCGAATTGCTCACGTTGTCAATATCGTTGGTCAAGCGGCTCATCAATTCTCCATGCGTACGCGAGTCAAAAAACGAAACGGGCAGCTTCTGCAGCTTTTCGAACAGCGCGCTCCGCAGATTTTTCACAATCCGCTGTGAGATTCCCGCCATGATCCAGCCTTGAAGAAAGGTGAGGATGCCGTCTGCTACGTACGAGATGAGCAGGACGAGGATCATGATCCCGAGGAGGCCCATCATCTCTTCGCCTCGGGTCATCGCATCAATCGATTCCCCAATCAGATAGGGTGCCGCCAGCATCAACAGGGCATCGATGAAAACAATAACAAACACGATCGGCAGGATTCGTTTTTCCTTGCCAAAGGCATGCCACAGCCGTTTAATCGTCGCCTTAAAGTTCTTGGGTTTGCTTTGTGCAGCTCTCGCAGCCATCCCGAAGCGGTTTCCATGCTTTGGCCCTATGGAAGGCACGGGCTGTTCTCTTTGTTGGGACATGCTAGTTCACCTCCCGACCGATTTGGGAGTGGTAGATTTCCTGATAGACTCTGCAATTTGCAAGCAGCTCGTCATGTGTTCCTAATCCTACCATTTCACCATGATCCAAAACGACAATCTTATCGGCATCCATCACAGAGGTAATGCGCTGGGCGATCAGAATGCAGGTCAAACCATCGGCGTACTTGCGCAGAGATTCCTTGATCCTGCCCTCCGTCGCGACGTCCACTGCGCTGGTGCTGTCATCCAGAATAAGAATCTCCGGCTTGCGCACCAACGCCCGCGCGATGGACAGCCGTTGCTTTTGCCCGCCCGAGAAGTTGACACCCCCCTGGCCAACACGTGATTCATATCCATCCTTGGTAGCCATCACGAAATCATGCGCTTCGGCCATCTTCGCTGCCTGTTCCACTTCTTCTAGCGTTGCGTCTTCTTTTCCCCAACGGATATTTTCCATGACCGTCCCCGTGAATAAGACTGTTTTTTGCGGAACAATCGCGATGCGTTCCCTCAGCTTCTTCGGATCGATATGACGAACGTCCTCTCCATCGATGCGCAATGATCCGTATGTAGCATCGTAAAATCGAGGAATCAAGGCAACTAAACTGCTTTTTCCAGATCCTGTCGAGCCGATAATCCCCACTGTTTCACCTGGCAGGCAAGTAAAGCTGATTTCTTTTAAGACAAGCTCGCCGCCCTCTCCATCATAGGAGAAGCTTACCTTTTCAAAATCGATTCTGCCTGTCTCAGCTTTAGACTCATAACCGGTCTCCTTCCAGGTTATCCGGTTTTCCTCAGCAAACACTTCCCCGATCCGAAGTGCAGAGGCTTTGGCCCGCACGAACAGATTGAACACCATCGAGATCATCATCAGTGCGAACAAGATCTGGGTCATGTAGTTGGTAAAGGCGATGATATGCCCAACCTCGATCTCGCTCTGTTCGACGCCAAGTCCACCGATCCACAATACAGCGACGATCCCGAGATTGACCACGAGCATGATAGCTGGGCCAAACACAGACATGATCCGTGTAGCGGAAATCGACTTTGCTTGGAGCTCTTCATTGGCAAGATTGAATTTTTCACTTTCAAACGCGTAGCGATGAAAAGCCTTGACCACCCGCACGCCGGACAGGTATTCTCGCATGGCACCGTTTACCCGGTCCAGGGCGTATTGTACCTTGCCGAAGAAGGGAAAGCCGATTTTGATATTGAGGATGATGAGCAAACCCACAATCGGCACCACGATAGCCAGAACCACGGATAGCTGCAAATTCAACTGCGCTGCCATAATCAGTCCGCCTATGCAGAGGAGCGGTGCTTTGACGAAAATCCGCATCATCCCGTTCACAAACACTTGTACTTGGTTGACGTCATTGGTCAGCCGCGTGACCAGTGACGCCCGATCAAACTTGTTTACATTTTCAAAAGAAAGCGACTGAATTTTTCGAAACAGGTCGGAACGCAACAGCGCGCCAAAATTCTGGGAGACGTAGCTGGACAGCAGATTTCGCATCGAAGCAGCGACTGCTCCCAGTGCTGTAATGAGCAGCATCAAGCCACCCATTCGCAGGACGTAGTCCATGTCCCGCTCCGCTACCCCTTTATCGATGATCATCGCCATGATCGTCGGCTGCAGCAGATCACTCACCGCCTCCATGGCGAGAAAAAAGAAGGAAATCGCAATAGCCACGCCGTATTTTTTCAAATACTTCAGATAGAAACGCATTCATTCACCCCATCCAGGCCTTCTCTCTCAATAGCTTCTCTCTCCCCGATCCCGTATGAGATGCAAGCAGACATCATGATGGATAAAATTTTATCCTTTCGTATTGAAAAATGAAAGAGTGCAAGACGCAGTCTCGAAAGCCAAAAACGTTTTTCCATTTTCGTCGTCACATAGTAGCAAGGAGGGATAGCATGGATTTTTTTAAATTTGTTTTGTACGCACCCTTACTCTTGACCATGTACATGGGTATTTCGTCGGAAGAGGCCCCGGCTGCAAATGCAACCCATCTTGGAGCAGTATACAGCATCGCTCTGGACGCCTCCATGCCTCTGGATGAAGGACTGAATCACGAGATGCAATACATCGCCATCGACATGACTCACATGGAGAAGCTGAATCCGCAAGTTAAAAAACAGATTCTGACGTTCTTTTCTGAAAAGTATCAGGTTGAGGTGATGGCAGCCACACTCGACGAGCTGCGGGAAAAAGGACTATATGATTCGGAAACACTCATGTTGGACGGTGTTTTGTTGCGTCTCACACACGCAGATATAACCGAGTCCAAGATCGTCGTCGAAGGCTCCAAGTACCGATCTGGCCTCGGAGCTATTGGCACGAAAGTCGTGGTGGAATGGATCGATGGCCAATGGCAGGTGACACAAGCGGATATCACGTGGATTAGTTGAGCAGCAGAAAAAAAGCACAGCCCTCTCAGAAGTAGGCTGTGCTTTGATTTTTTCTGGCTGTTTACCTCGATTGTTTGAGGGTCAGCTCGATGATCTCTTTATGTTCCTTGCCATTCCCGTCCTTCCAGGTAATCGTCAGTACCGGGTTGCTGGTGAAAAACTGTTGGATGTCCACTTCGTACAAACCGTCCTTGAACTCCTGCTGGTAGCTATCTGAGTTTGGAAAATCGGTAAATATTTGTATGGGACCGTTCTGAAAATTGGGCTGTTTCAGATTCCCACCGCGCCCTCCATTTTTCAACTCCACTTCATAATGGACATGCTGGATCGGCTGTACGGTATTCTGATCGAGTTTCCCGATGAACATTGCCCCGTATTCTTTGTGCGGGACGACCTCCATAACGAACTGCCAATTTCCGGAATTTCCTTCTGACATCTCCAATCGCCCCATCTGGCTCCATATTGCACGCTTCCCCACCCTGGGTGACCGTTTCATAGATGACGGAAACCCAATGCTCCGCGTCCTCGGGTCGAATCGTTTCCGCCATGCAGAGTAAGCCTTTGACTGCTATATCGAGATTTACTTCCTCTTTGATCTCCCTTACGACGCAATCGGGCTGCTTGTTTATTCTTCCCATTTGAATGGGATCAGATTGCGAATTCGATTATTTCTTAACCAAATTCCTCCCCACGTAAAAATGGCAAAGTAAACCGGAAACAGCACGTGAGTAAATAGAGGAGCATCCACTCGCAGATTTGTCGCAATCGCACCGCCAAAGTACGCTGTCAGTAACACTGCACCTAAAACAGCAGTTCGTGGAATGGCGTACAGGAGGGTTGATAGAAGCCCAAGTGCTCCAATCACCATAATATGATGCTCGGCATAGCCGAGTGTTAGTGTTCCCTCCACAACTGAAGCAGGTTTGATGAATTTCATAATACTATCAAACAGCATAAATACAATGACCAGTCCCTTCAAAATCCCTGCTGTCCATATCCTGCCTTTTGAATAGCTGTTCGTCATCGTTATCCTCCTTTCGAATAGACACCACAGATCGCATATTTCCTTCAGTACAATCATGTTAGCATGAAGCACGTGTTTCGATTTCTTCTGGATTGCGGTATAGAAGGACGAAATATTCGCTTAGGATCGGCTGGAATTCTAGGGATTTTCCCCTTCCCCTCATGGGCAAACATACAATCATCTAGTCACTGACCTACATATCGTATCGAAAACGGGAATAGGGGATGTTACATGTGTACAGCCCATATCAAGGATACATGCCTGCCAACTCCACCCATTCTGGAGCTTTTGCTTTGCTTGACTTCAAGCAAGGTGATGTCACCGGAGATGGAATGATCGACAATGTATATCTATATGGCAAACCAGAGGGAGCAGGAGGCTTTGCCGATCACATCACACTCGTCATCCAGGATGGTCGTACTCAGCAAATCACGACGGTCAATCTGCAAAATAATGCGGGATATCATACCAGTCTCTTTCTTGGAGATTTTTCCGGGGATAAAGTAGAAGACATCATGATCAGTATGGAGACAGGAGGAAGCGGAGGCTACGGAATCTTTTATGTGTACTCCTTCAAAAATGCGATTCTACAGAAAATGTTTGATGTAGATCTCTACAACAGTGAGTATGTATTCAGGGTGGACTATGAAAATAATTACCGAGTGGGTGTAGGAAGTCCGCAATTAAACATCCTCTTCACGATTGACATTAGCAACAAGGGCTTCGACTATATTTCACAGTTTTACGACGAGAATGGCAAGCTGAAACAGCCCGTAAGCGGTGAAGTTCTTGCGTTAGGTGCCTTATATCCCATCGTGACCAGTCCAAAGAGCTCACGTTATGATTTACTTTCTTTTCAACGGATTATCGGAACGACGAATGCGGATACCTTAGGATATGTTGAAAACCTTTTGACATGGAATGGGAATCAGTTTGTCTCCTCCAGATTGTCGGTATCCATTCTAGGAACTCCGTTAATCAGCCTCTACTAGTGGTTATGAACACGCCTCAACTGGCGTGTTTTTATTTTGGCATGCTTTTTCTCTCGCATTTTTATCATCTTCCACGAAATTCCGCTCATTTGTTCAATAAAATTCCTATAATTACGACAAAAACCGACATGTTTCATAGTATGATAGAACATGCAAGTTTGCTTATATATTTGCATGACGCATAGGGCAGGCAAAGGTTTCTACTTTTATGGGGGAGGACATGTTTCCTTGAAGAAAAAAATAGCCTGGGTTACAGACAGCACTGCTTTCATACCCGATCCAATCATGGAAGAGCACGACATCTACATCGTTCCACTGGAGATCATCTTTGAAGATGGGACATACGAAGACGGCATAGATTTAACTCCTGAACAGCTCTATCAAAAAATTGTTCAGGCCAATTATGCCCCAAAAACTTCACAACCTTCTGTTGGCAAATTTGTCGCTCTGTATGAACAATTGAAGGAAGAGTATGAATGCGCCATCGCTGTCCATCTCTCCTCTGAGCTTAGCGGCACTTACAATGCAAGTGTAAACGCTGCGAAGCTGGTTGACTTCCCTGTAGAACATGTAGATTCCAAGCTGATGTCCTATCCGATTACTTCGATTATCTTGCAAGGGATTGAGCTTGCTCAGCAAGGGAAAAACTATCGGGAAATCGCGATCACGCTACGCGAGGAATACAAAAAGATTGAGAACTACATCCTGGTGGGCAGTCTCGACCAATTTTATAAGGGCGGCCGAATGAGCGGTCTGCAGTATTATCTCGGCAATCTGCTCCAGATAAAACCGATCATCCGGATTAAGGATGGTCGATTTGAGATCTATGAAAAAGTTCGTACTGAGGGTAAAGCAGTAAAACGCATGCTGGAGCAGTTGGAACGAGCAAAACAAAATGACTCTGTGAAGCATCTGCAGATTCTGCATGGCAACGTACAGGAAAAAGCGCTGGCACTAAAAGAGACTATCACAAACAAGTATCCCGATGTGAAGGTGTTGATAGGACCAATCAGTTCCACGATCGGCGCTCATGCCGGGGAGGGTACACTGGCACTAACGTGGAAAAATGAGTAGACTCAGAATCTTAAAAGCCCTTCCCCCATCTGACTCGGGGGAAGGGCTTCACTTTATACTGCCATCTATACCATTTTCACCAAGCTGTAATTCTTTTTACCTTTGCGAATAATGATGAACCGGCCGCCGATAGCAAGGTCAGCAGTTACCTCAAGTGCGAGATCACTGACGCGTTCCCCATTCATGGAAATCGCACCATTGGTGATGTCCTCGCGCGCTTGACGCTTGGATGGCTCAATGCCCAGATCTACCAGCCAGTCGACGATGTTTTTCGATTCCTTCGTCGCTTCAAACGTCGGCATCTCTTTAAAGCCTTGCTCGATCTCGTCTGCCGTCAGAGATTTGATATCTCCTGTGAACAAAGCAGCGGTAATGCGCTTGGCCTGATCCAGTAATTCCTCTCCGTGCACAAATCGCGTCATTTCCTCTGCCAGCATCTTTTGCGCTTCGCGTTTATGCGGCTCAGTCTGGACCTTTTCAGCCAGTTCGTCAATTTGCTCTTTGGACAAGAACGTAAAGTATTTCAGGTATTTCACCACATCGCGGTCATCGGTATTTGCCCAGAACTGGTAGAACTCGAATGGCGTTGTCTTGTTCGGATCCAGCCATACTGCTCCTCCCGCTGTTTTCCCGAATTTGGTGCCATCTGCTTTCAACATGAGCGGAATGGTAAGACCGAACGCCTTTGCCTCAGGACCTTCTTTTTTACGGATCAAATCGAGACCGCTGGTAATGTTCCCCCATTGGTCGGAACCGCCGATTTGCAGCTGAACGTCTTCGTGTTTGTACAGATGCAAGTAGTCGAGCGACTGCAGGATTTGGTAGGAGAACTCTGTAAAGGAAATCCCGCTATCGAGTCTGCTCGCCACGACATCCTTGGCAAGCATCGCATTGATGCTGAAGTTTTTCCCGTAATCGCGCAAAAATTCGATAACGTTGATTTTATGTGTCCAGTCGTAATTGTTGACCAGTCGGATTTGGTTGTCGCCTTCTGTCACGAACAGCTTTTTCATTTGCTCAGTCAGGGCATCTACGTTGTCCTGGACTTGTTCCAGCGTTTGCAGGGAACGCTCGGACTGACGACCGCTTGGATCTCCGATGGTTCCGGTTGCACCACCGATCAAAATGACGGGACGGTGGCCAGCGAGCTGGAAGCGCTTCAGCACGATGAACGGGATCAAGTGGCCAATGTGCATGCTGTCACCCGTCGGATCCACACCACAGTAAAGCGAGATCGATTTTTGTTCGGTCAATTCACGAAGCCCTTCAGCATCCGTCTGTTGATTGATGGCATCGCGCCATTGAAGCTCGTCGATAATGTTCACAGCCATACACTCCCTCATTTTTGCGCGTTGAAATAAAAAATCGCCCCTTGTCTATTGTAGACACAGGGACGATTGAATAACCGTGTTACCACCCAGCTTGCACCAATGGTCTTCGCGCAGTCGCTTGCCATTCATGCCACTCTTTAGCGAAGTATCGTTCGCCATTCCGCTCGGCATTACCCGAGATACTCCAGAGTGTAATTCGCTCGCTTAATGTGTACCGGGTTCCAACACCCCCGGCTTTCTGGAACAGGGATTAAGCTGCTACTGGGCTCTTTCAACGTATGTCGCATATCAAATTACAGACAGTATAGTGAATTGCGATGGCTGTGTCAACTGCCAGGGTTTTGACGGTGAATTGTACTTGCATTTCCACCCCCTACAGGGACCTAGCAAGCCGAAATCCGAGATCATCAATCCGAAATGTTGGGTGACTACGGCGACGACATGTCGCACCGCAGCCTCTTGCCTCTTCAGCCCAGCTACCGCCGCGGAAAACTCTGTAGGAGCCATATACTTTCTTATCGTATAGATCCCAGCACCACTCCCAGACATTACCTAACATATCGTAGAGCCCCCATGCATTCGGCAGCTTTTTCCCTACCTCATGTGCCATGCCCTCAGCGTTTTTGCGGTACCAAGCAATTTCATCAAGCTCACCGTAGCGATACCCACCAGTCCCTGCTTTACAAGCATACTGCCACTCCGCCTCTGTAGGTAGACGATAGCCATCCGCTCCCCAGTCACAGACGACACTTTCACCGTCAGCATGTATCGAGTAACATTCCTTTAAACCCGAGTATTGAGATAGCAAATTGCAAAAAGAGATCGCCTCATTCCATGAGACATCCACGACTGGGGCATGAGGAAGGTCATTCGCTCCAAGTGTCTTTTGCATGATCGAACCATAGAAAGCTTTCGTAACTGGAATCTGCGCAAGCAAAAAGGAATTCACCTGGACCGTCCATTTGGTCTTTACTCGATCATCCCGCAGTTCAATTTTACCTGCAGGAATTTTCATCATCGGGTACTCAGCATGATTGCGCTGTTCGATTGTCACTCACCTTCCTCCCCGTATAAACCTCTACTTCAGCTTGCTTAGCTTTTCAATCGCTTGCTCTTCAGTGGGCAAGAAAAAGATGTTGTTTCCGTTGTTCGATTCATAGATAAAATCCTTTAAGCTTTTGCTTTCATATCCGGAGAACTCTCCAACAACGGCAAGCTTCATGCGGTAATTGACGAACTTTTGAAGAATTTCACCTGCAAGACGAGTTTTCAGATCGAAAAAGGGTTCGCTTATGAGGGATTTGTTTATTACCATACGATCACAGCCTGTTTCGTAGTGCACAGTAGCCATTAGATCCAAAGCAGACTGTACATCTCCTATTGCAATCTGATTACCGCCCAAGATGGCAATATCGACTCCATCTGCTTCGACCTTCTTTATGTTCATAAACACCCTCCTACTCGTTGGATATAGAGACACTGGCTTTCTATCCTTATTTATACACAATCTATCTCATGATGGCGAGGGTTATGCAGTTATTAGTCGTATAGCCCGATAGGTGCAAAATAGGAGAAGGGATCTCCCCTTCTCCTACGTCATTCATGCTATTGCATGGGAAGAGGTGTTATCAGAACAACTTCCCCACCACAAACCCGTCAATTATTATCTTAGAAACTCCATATGGTCAGACTATCATCATGAAGAGTACTGCTCAAAATCATCGCCCTATCTGTATTGATCAATTCCAAGAAATTTTTCATAATCATGGATTGTCAACATATGGCGCATCGATTTTCCGAGCGACTTCTTTCATTTCATCCACCGATTCCAGCATTTCAATCAGAATGAGGTCTGCTCCAGCATTAGCATACGCTTTTCCCCGTTCAATCGCTTCCGCTAAACCCTTTGTTCCTCTGGCATCGCTTCGCCCAATAATCAGGAAGTTCTCGTCCTTGCGTGCTCGAATCGCTGCTTTAATTTTATCGACATGCTCCTCAATGGAGATGAGCTCAATACCGCTCATTGCCCCGCATTTTTTCGGTGTGACCTGATCTTCCAAGTGAATCGCTGAAACACCGCTAGCCTCATACTCTTGTACTGTACGCACCACATTATTGCGGTTCCCATATCCCGTATCCGCATCGGAAATCACGGCTGAAACAATTCCCCTAGCCCTGGAGACCATTTCCGTCATGGTGAGGAAACCCAAATCCGGTTTTCCGATCGCACTAGCCGAAGTCCCGTTGCCAGTCATATAAACGGCTTCAAACCCGACACTTTCGATCACTTTGGCACCCAAGGCATCATGGCAGCCCGGTGCGACAACGATTCCTTCTTTTTGAAGCAATTGCTTTAAAGGAACGCTATTACCCATAAACCTCACCCCTTTGCTTTCTGGTAAAATGCTAGCTCATGACCAAACCGCCGCAAATACTGATAGACTGTCCCGTGATATACTCTGCTTCTGAGGAATTAATCGTTCTTTCACTAATTCTACTTCCCCCTGCTGCTGGCGGTGCTGATTGCGGTTGCGCGGTTGATGTTCCCCCACACGCCGCCAGAGCCAATACCAAACTGCTAAATGCGTAACATCCCCTTATTTATTCTTTTATCGATTTTTAGGAAACGTTTGAGTTAATGAGCTGCCTTGGTTGCCTTCATTTTCTGCAAGATCGCATCTCGATCAAAGTTGTAGCGTTCATGTGGAAGGTGGGATTGGAGTTCTGTCTTCTCCATAACTTGTCGATTCGCAAGGTATTTCGGATATTCACCGTATACCAATACATCCACAACCCCCAAGGCTGTTTTGGATCGAACTTCTACAGCCGCCTCTTCCGAATACCAGGCGGAATGTGGCGTCAATACGACATTGTCCATGGAAAGGAAAGGGTGATCAGAAGCAATCGGTTCTTGATCGACCACATCCAGCCCAGCTCCAGCGACAATCCCTTCTTGCAATGCCTGAATGAATGCCTCTTCATCAATAACAGGGCCACGCGAAGTATTAATGATCGAGACTCCTTTCTTCATACGTTGAAATTGTTCTTTACCAATCATGCCCTTGGTAGATGGCAGCAGGGGTGCATGAACAGAGATCAGATCTGCATGCTGACAAAGCTCATCTAAGGAAACTAAAGTAACATTCCGGCTTTTCGCCACCTCCTCCGGAATATACGGGTCGTAAGCGATTACTTTTAGTCCTAAAGGTACGACCTTTTCTGACAATCTTTGTGCGATATTTCCAAAGCCGACTAGCCCAAGTGTTAAGCCTGTCAGACGGTAAATGGGTTGAAGTGGTTTGAAATCCCACTTTCCTTGCTTGACATCTTTGTTCGCGAATGTGATTTTTCTCGCTACATCCATCAGCAACGCCAAAGCATGGTTGGATACTTCATCGATTCCATAATCGGGAGCATTGGCAACTTTTGTTTTGGGTGAGAAATACGAAAACAAAAGCGTTGCAATAATAACGAACCTTAAGCGGATTTTTTCGGAACCAGGAACACTTGAAATCTCCTGCAAGGATGGAATCTATTATTATTTGAATATCTCTATCCAATTAGCATCATCAAAATAAAGCGAAGGAACCTCCCTTAAGAAAACCTCTATCGAGGCCATTTCAATGACGTGCGACCGCGTTTTAGAGGTAGGTTATTCTTGCAGTATCGGGACGTTTTACTCACAGAAGTTTATACTTTCCGATACTGTAAAGAAAAAGCACCCTGGTTAGGTGCTTTGCTTTACGGCAAATCCAGCGCTGTCTGGATATTTTGTTGGTCCAACTGTATCTGCTCGTTCACATTCCACGGGTGGTACCAGCCCCGCTCGATCATATACGTGCTGATTTTTTCGTGCAAATCGATTGCTTCCTCCAATTGCTTGGTCAGCGTCGCTTTTATTTCCGGAGTGCCTGTTTCCGTGAGGGCCATGGCGTAATTTCGCACTCCAGTCTTAGCTGCAATGAGAAAGTCCATGGCCACTACTTGATCCGTCATACCACCCATGCCCATCAAATCTTGAAAAAAACCAGTCATTTCTTCAACTACACCTCCTAAGCGTTTGCCTTTGCCAGCAATGCATTCAGCTCCTGAAGCTGTCTGGTGGACACTTCAACATCTTCTGCCAGAATTTGTTTTAGTGCTTCGTCCGTAATCAGTCCTTGCATAGTCTTGGATTTAGTCATACAAACTGTCTTGAAAGCGGCAATCTCATGAACCTCTAGTTGTTCGTGCAATCCGATTGTCATCGCCTATCTATCCTCCGTTCCCAGTATCACTCAAGGCTTCAGAACGACTTTAATGCAATTGTCCGTTTTTGTGTCGAAAACTTCATAACCGCGCTTCGCTTCACTAAGTGGAATAATATGGGTGATGATGTCGCCAGGATCCACTTTGCCCGTCGTAATGAGCTCATACATATAAGGCATATAGTGGATGACAGGGGCTTGTCCGGATCGTATCGTGATATTGCGTTGCATGATGTCTCCGAGAGGAAACGCATTATAACGTCCTCCATAGACGCCGGTAATTTGGATCGTGCCACCCTTTCGTACTGCTTGGGAAGCGATGACCACAGCTCCCATTGCGCCTCCCTGGAGTTTTAATCCGCTCGCGAGAAACTCCAGATCTGACATTTTTCCATCCATACCGACCGCATCAATGACGACATCTGCCCCACCCTTCGTAATTTCCTTCAGGTGATTTCCAATATTTTGCTCTTGCTCGAAGTTTACAATTTCTACATGATTCGTACGCTTCGCATGCTGTAATCGATAGTCGACATAGTCTACCGCAATCACACGTTTTGCGCCCTTCAGCCAGCAAAATTTTTGTGCGAGAAGGCCAACCGGACCGCACCCCAAAACGATAACAGTATCTCCGCTTTTTACACCTGCATTATCTACGGTCCAGTAAGCGGTTGACATGGCATCTGCGATCAGGCAAAGCTTTTCATCTTCTACTTCGCAGTTTTCAGGAAGCTTGAAATGGGTGAAATTGGCGAAGGGTACCCGCAAATACTCCGCTTGGCCTCCGGGATAACCCCCTGTTGTGCCTGAATAACCGAAATATGCACCCATATCCCCGTGTTCGTTTGAATTGTCACATTGGCTTTCTAAATGATTCTTGCAGTAGAAACACTCACCGCAAGCAATATTGAATGGAATAATAACACGGTCTCCCTTTTTCAGCTTGGTCACGCCTGGCCCTACTTCTTCTACGATGCCCATCGGTTCGTGGCCGATGATATAGTCTTCCTTCAAGTTGGGAATCATTCCATGGATTAAATGCAGGTCGGATCCGCAAATCGCTGTGCTCGTAAGCTTTACAATCATATCGTCGGGCACTAGCGTTGCATAAAAAATGCGTTTGTGATTTGTCGAAGTATTCTGAATGAAATCTTCAGCTTCCCAACCAA
>NZ_JAFLPN010000030.1:0-44914 GCF_029870785.1 Brevibacillus sp. AY1 | reverse complement strand
AAAGATTAGCGGAAGATAGTATAAGTGCAACTAAGGCTCCGCCAAAAGCTTGGCGTAGCCAAGTTTTCTAATTGGCAAAAAAGACAAATTTTCATGATCTGAAGGTTTAGATCCAGAATTTCCAATATTCACAATAAAGGGAAGGAGAGATGTCTCGAATGAAGACTCAAAATCCGCAACGAATTCGACAATATATCGTGTTTCTGGCAGGTCTTTTTTTTATGGGACTTGGAATCGCGCTGGTGACGAAATCAAACCTCGGGACGTCGCCGATTTCCAGTGTACCGTACGTGTTGAGCATGACGTTTCCCATTTCGATGGGAACGCTTATTTTTCTGTTATGTACCTTGTTCTTTTTCATCGAACTGATGATTGTGGGCAAAAAATTTCCCAAGAAGCAATATCTGCAGTTGCTAGTGGGACCGATCTTTGGCGTTTTTATTGACTTGGGAATGGCGATCTTCTCGTTCTTGGATCCTTCCTTGTATTTCGTCAAAATCGTCGAGTTGGTGATCGGTTGCATTCTTCTTGCACTGGGGATCTACCTGCAAATTGCGGCGAATACGATTTTGAACCCGGGTGAAGGTGTGGTAAAGGTCATCGCCGATAAAGTGGGGAAAGAGTTTGGCAATGTCAAAATGATGTTTGATGGAACCCTGGTGCTGGTCGCTTTGATGATTTCGTTTGTTGCTTTTGGGTCAGTCGAAGGTCTGGGTGAAGGGACTATTATTTCCGCCTTTCTGGTAGGCTTCTTGGTGAAGCTGATCAGCCGGATTGGGAATAAAATCGTGTATAAAAACAAGCTGGAAAAAGCAGCTTGAGCCATCCTTATACGTATTGAAAGAGCCATCAACCAGGCATATGTTTGGGTTGATGGCTCTTTCTGTTTCTTCGTTAAATCGCTCCGAGTTCGCGTTCATTATTTTCCGCAAAATACTCCACCAAAAAGCTTTGAAACTTGCGAGCAGCCAATGAAAGATACCGTTTTTCCAACCAGGCTTGAACGAGACTCATCATGGCAGCAGGCTCTTCTACCTCACAAACAATATTGGGTTGTATGCCCGCTCTTCCCAGGATGTCGGCATTTGTTTTCCGCAAGGGATGGCCCGTCTTATACTCGACAAAAGGTTCATCCGCTATCTCGTGCAATGAAATGCTTTGTCGCCCAGCAAAACGATGCCCAGGAGGGAGGGCGAGGCTTTCCTCCAGAGACACGCGGTCGTGCGCTCGGAATTTCCGCTACAGGATTGGCAGTCGGTGGCGCGCTTGGTCCGGTTATTGCGGCATTGGTCGTAAGTGTCGTGCATTGGCGATGGCTGTTCTGCATTCCGTTATTCATCGTGTTTATCCTGCCGTACTTCCGCAAACATTTGGACGATCATCAAGGGGATCGGACGCGTATCGTGGCTTGGCGGAGGGCTGCTCGCAGTGACAGTCGCTCCTTTTGTTCCAGTGACTCTATTGAAAAACAAACGCTATGCGGCCGGATTGGAATTATGCGTATTGGTAATGGGGATGGGCTTTTCACTTCCATTTTTGACGCCGCAGCTTTTGGCTGAAGTCAATCAATTGGAAGCGGGATGGATCGGCTTCGCGATGGTACCTGCTGCAGTGGTATCTGCCTTGTTGGCTAGAAGCGCAGGCAAGCTGGCGGATCAAAAGGGCAACTCCCAACTCTTTCATCTGGGTGGGGTCTTGTACCTGATCAGTTTCCTGCTGCTTTCGGTCTTTGTGGGGATAGCGCCTGTATTCGTTGCGCTCTTATTGATCTTTGGAACCGTGGGTCAACTGTTCATACAAATCTCGATGTCCAATGCGATATCCCGAACGCTCTCAAAGGAACAAACGGGGGTAGGAATGGGCCTGTTTTCGATGGTCGGTTTCCTATCTGGTGCCGTTTCAACAGGCATTTACAGCAAAGCTGTCGATTACGGTGCTGCGACGTATTGGATTCCGTGGAATCCTTACGCAAACGCGGCGGTTTTCAGCAATATCTACCTAGCGCTGATTGTTATGACGGCTTTGATTCTGGTGATATTCCGGTATTTCTTTAGCAAGGAAACCGTGACAAATATTCATAAAGGGTGAAGAGTTGGTTCGTATGACCGGTTGTTTGAGGCAACCGGTTTTTATAATTATCAGAAATGTATAAAAATAATTGCAGCTGTAAAATGCTTTACTGAATGTCCTGCTGCTCTTCTTGTATCGTGAGTACTACAGCAGCATGTTGACCAAGACGGACGAGTACCATTCTGACTCCTTTTCGATGACGTACATCCCGTTTTCTTTGGACAGGAACTGCTGACGCTCCAATTCTTTCATCGTATTGGCTACCGTCACACGCGAGGTACCGACTACGTTGGCGAGCTCCTGGTGTGTAAATTTCACGGTGATGACGCGCTTTCCATCCGAGACTTTCCCATACGTGCTGCCGAGCTGCAATAACGTGTAACAGATCCGCTGCGTGGCGGAGTAGAAACTCAGCTGCATGCTATGGGAGATCAGTACGTGATTTTTCAGGTCGATAAAACGCAGCGCCTGATGAGCGAGCATTGTGTTTTGGTTCCAGGCTTCCCGGAATCGCTCTTTCGGAATTTTGATGAGAGCAGCCTTGCTGGCCGTGATGACTGCGTGGTTGTAGGTCGGGTGATCAAAAAGACAGCTTTCACCAAGCAAGCCATTTTTGCCTACGATCGCAATCGTTTTCTCGTCTCCGGAAGGCGAGGTGAAGAACATGCGGATACGCCCACTCATGACCACATAGATGTGCCCTGCAGGTTCGTCCTGATGAAAGATGATTTCATGCTTCTTCAGCAGGATGGTTTGTCCGAGAGGGGCAACGTCCTGCCAATCGTACGGGAGATTCTCCATCCAAGGTGAACTCTTGGTATCAATAGTCAAAATCATAGTCTGTATCACTCCATACCAAAATGAACAGTGAGGAAAGAGGGTTATCAATGTGTTTCCATTTGCAAAAGAACGAGCGTATTTTCCGATTTTGAATGAACAGATCATGCTGTCCAGCTGCTCCCAAAGCGCACTGAGTCGACAGGTCGAGGAAGCGATTCATTCCTATTTGGACACGCTGCGATACACAGGGATGGACTGGATGCGCTGGATGGAAGAAGTAGAGGCAGCGAAGCAGCAGTTTGCCAAGCTGATCAACGCCTCACCTGAAGAGATCGCGGTTCTGTCATCCGTATCGGATAGCGCATCATCTGTAGCGAGCGCCCTGGATTTCACTGGTCAAAGAAATCAGATCGTCACAACGGAGATGGATTTTCCGAGTATCGGTCACGTGTGGCAGGCCCAAGAAAGGAAAGGCGCACAGGTCCGATTTATTCCATCACAGGATCAGATGATACCGTTAGCGTACTATAACCAAGCCGTCGGTGAACAGACCCTGATTACCTCCGTTCCCCATGTTTCGTATTACAACGGATTTAAGCAGGATCTGCAAAAAATCGCCTCCATCGTTCATGAAAAAGGCTCTTACCTGTTTGTAGACGCCTATCAGTCGGCTGGAAGTGTAGACATCGATGTAAAGGCGGCAAACATTGATTTTCTCGCGGCAGGGACACAAAAATACTTGCTGGGCATTCCGGGTATCGCCTTCCTGTATGTGAAAAAGGAAGTAGCAGAGAAGCTGGAGCCTGCAGTCACTGGATGGTTCGGCCGTACCAATCCTTTTGCCTTCGATATCAAATGCCTGGATTACGCACAAGGAGCGCGTCGCTTTGAAACGGGGACTCCTCCGATGATCAATGGTTATGCGGCTCATGCTGCACTGCGCTTGCTCAATGAGATTGGAGTCGAAAAAATCGAGAGCTATCTGGGAGAGCTGTCTGAAAAAGCGGTCCAATACGCAGGGGAAAAAGGGCTCACCGTAGTCAGTCCCCATGATCGGAGTCAGAAAGCATCCAATACGGCTATCTATGTTCCGGAAGCATCAAAAGCCGAGATTCTCTTGAGAGAAAGAGGAATCATCGTTTCGGCCCGCAATGATGTGATTCGCATCGCTCCCCATTTTTACAATACCGAGCAAGAAGTGATGACAGCGATTGACGCTTTGGCTGAGCTGACAGTCAGACTGTAGGAGGATTTGGATGAGCGGGGCCAATCGTAAAAAGAAGATAATGCTGGAATGGGGCTTGATCTTTATAGGGACCGCGATTGTGGCTTCTACCTACTATCTGTTTCTGAAGCCCAATGACATCATGACCCCAGGGTTGGGAGGGGTAGCCATCCTGATTGGCTATCTTCTTCCTCTCTCTTTGGGACTGATTTACTTCTTGCTCAATATTCCGTTGTTTTTGTTAGGTTATCGGTTCGTGGGAAGACAATTCGTCATTCGAAGCCTGGGAGGCATGGTCAGCCTGTCGCTATTCCTGTCCCTGTTTGAGTTCTTGCCTGGCTGGCATCAGCCGATTGCGGGAACTTTACTCGGCGGGGCTATCAGCGGTGTAGGAATTGCGCTTGTTCTACTGGGCGGAGGAACGACAGGCGGGGTAGATATAGCCAGTGTTGTGATTCATAAAGTGTGGCCGACTTTTACAATTGGACGCGGCATGATTGCGATCAATAGTCTGATTGTCATCGCTTCGTGGATGACGACAGATGTTTTACATTCCATCTATACGTTGCTCTCGCTCCTCATAGCGGGAAAAACGATCGATGTCTGTTACGCCAAGTGGTCAGGGAAAGGCGGTGATTACGGAGAAAAGGCAGAAGTGACCTCGTAATAGTCAAAATATTGGGAATTAGGAACGAACAAAGGGGGTTACCAGGTTGAAAGACAACTTTATGGAACGTGAATCAGGTCTGCACAGAGGACTTACCAAAGGCCAGCTGACAATGATTGGCTTGGGTGGGGCGATAGGAACAGGATTGTTCATGGGAAGTGCTATCGCGATCAGTTACGCGGGACCTGCCGTCATTCTCAGCTATGTCATCGCAGCATTCATCGCGGTCATCATGATGTTCAGTCTGTCCGAAATGGCAGTTGCGCATCCGACAGCAGGTTCGTTTGGCGTCTACGCGGAAAAATACCTCGGTGGCTGGGCAGGCTTTACTTCTCGTTGGACATACTGGGCTGCACAAGTAATAGCTGTCGGAGGAGAGGCAGTCGCCGTAGGGATTTATATGACCTATTGGTTTCCCGATATCCCCGTCTGGATCTGGACACTTGGTTTTGGTGCCGCACTGATCTACGTCAACTCTCGTTCTGTTGAAAATTTCGGCAGCTTTGAGTATTGGTTTGCCATGATTAAAGTGGTTGCAATTATTGCGTTCATTATTTTTGGTATCGCCGTTGTCTTTGGAATTGGTACACCAGCCGTAGGTTTTGAAAATTTTACAAAGCATGAAGGGTTCATGCCGCATGGTTTTGGCGGGGTCTGGATGGCTGTACTGATGGCCATTTTCAGTTTCGTCGGGGTCGAGGTGATTGCCGTGACAGCGGGTGAGGCGAAAGATCCTCGTTCGGCCGTACCGAGAGCCATGAGGACGATGGTTTTCCGCTTGATCGTGTTCTACTTCCTTGCGATGAGCATTATGATTGCGGTGGTACC
The DNA here is from genome assembly GCF_029870785.1 of Brevibacillus sp. AY1. Classification (NCBI taxonomy): domain Bacteria; kingdom Bacillati; phylum Bacillota; class Bacilli; order Caryophanales; family Paenibacillaceae; genus Brevibacillus; species Brevibacillus sp. AY1. The sequence goes on along the minus strand of NZ_JAFLPN010000030.1, from coordinate 39,344 downwards.
ATGGATTCAAGCAGGGGCGAAGGAAATCGCGCAAAGTCCGTTTGTTCTTGTCTTTGATCATGTCGGCATTACAGCTGCAGCCGGCATCATGAATTTTGTCGTCATGACGGCAGCACTATCCAGTATGAACACCAACCTGTATTTGACATCACGGATGATCTTCTCTCTTTCTCGCAGTCAGTACGCGCCTGATACATTGGGCAGGCTGTCCAAAAACGGAACGCCGATCAACGCACTCCTGCTCTCCAGTCTAGGGGTAGCTATAGCGGCGCTCATCTCCAAAATCAGCCCATTGGCCTACAACTACCTGTTTGGTATCGCACTTTTCGGTGCCTTGTACGTCTGGCTGTTGACGCTATTGTCTCACTTGAGATTCCGCAAGCAATGGGAGCTGAGCGGTGGAGAAAAGCTTCCGGTACGCGCTCCGCTGTTCCCGATCCTGCAAATCATCGGGATTGCGCTGATTGCTGCGATCCTCATCACGATGGGTTTAGACACGGAGTTTTGGAATATATCGTGGATTATAGGGGTTCCTTGGCTGCTGTTTCTCACTTTGCTCTACTATGCCAAGTACAAGAAAAGGCTGGGTCAGCTCAATAAGGACGAGTCAGGGAAAACCATGTAAAAAGTAGCCCTATGATGATGGTGTGGGTTTACCGACACGATGAATCATAGGGCTTTTTATTCCATTACTGGGTGTGGAGGGATTCGGGCAGCACCTTTTCCATCGCCATGACATCAACGTACTGACCGTCGAGTATTCCTTGCTTTTCAAAGATACCAATTTCCCGAAACCCTCTTTTTCGATAAAGGGCTTGCCCGAGCTGGTTCTTGGCGAAGGTAAACAAAACGATCTTGTGAAAGCTTTGGCTATGTGCTTTCTTTTCTAACTGCTCCAGAAGATGCTGGCCGACACCATGACCTCGGAAGCTGCGCTCCACGTAAATGGAAAGGTCAGCTACACCGTCGTACGCACAGCGATGAGAATAGCGGTTTAATGAAGCCCAGCCGACCACAACATCAGCCATTTCAGCCACCAGCACCGAATACCTCCCCTGATGCTCGCCAAACCAGCTCGTCATATAGACCATGTCTTTTTGATCCAGCTCCAGGGTAGCGATGCGATCTTCGATACCTTGGTTGTAGATGAGCAGAATTTGTTCCAAATCACGAGCCTCTGCGTGACGGATGCGTATTTCCTGCATGACCTTCCCTCCAAATGCCTACATTTCGTTCTTTTCACAGCAGTTGTTTTGCTCCGACTCTTCGCAGCATGCGCTTTCTTCGCTTTGGACTTCTTCGATCTTGATGTCACAGCATGCGTCTTGCTTCTTGCCCATTAGATGGTTCCAGATTGTCATTGTTTTCACCTCCTTTACAAGAAATAAAACAGGTAGCCAGATAGTGTAGCCATGATCAGAACAGACACGATAAAGGCCACCACCAGTCGTCTCTGGAAAATCGCGCCGAGCAATGCAATCTCAGGCAGGCTCGCTCCAGCGGAACTAATCATCAAGGCCATGACAGGAGCGAGTGCCATTCCTTTGGCGAGCAGGATTTGCGACATGGGGATCATCATGGAAAGCCGGATGTACAAGGGAATGCCGATCACTGCAGCTATGGGAACCAGCCACCATTGCTCACCACCCAGCACGGACGAAATCCAGTCAGCGGGAACGACACCGTGAATCACAGAACCGATCGCAGCTCCGATGATCAGGTACGGGTAAACAGTCTTCATCATGCTGAGGGTTTCCGCCCATGCAGTCGTCCAGCTGAATCGCTGTGTCTTTTCTTCGTACCCGGTCATCACCACTTGTTTGACCGCTTTTTCAAAGCCCAGCTTTTCCAGTGTCAGACCAATTGCGACAGATAGGATCGACGTGATAACAGTGTAAGCGACAGCTACTTTTATCCCGAGCAAAGCTCCCATCAGCGTGATAATCGTCGGGTCCAGAACCGGTGATGAGAATAGAAAGACCATGACGATACCGAAGCGCACCTTTTTATTCAACAGATTGACCACTACAGGAATGGTGGAGCAGGAGCAAAAGGGTGTGATGAAAGCAAACAGGAGTGCAGCCAAGACTCCAAGGACGGTGTTGTTACCGGACAGGTAGCGATTTATTTTTTCATAGGGAATCAAGCCTTGAAGCAAGCTGATGAGAAAGGAAATGCCAATAAACAAGATCGTTAATTCAAAGGCGATGGACAAAAACGATTGAAGCCATGTGATGAACATATATGGATCCCCCCTTTTGGTTGTAAAATGCAAGTATTTATCAAATAGAAGACTACCCCAGTGGAGTAGTGCAGCATTTTCCTGATTTCGCCATGCTCTCGTTTAACAATTGAATGGAGCGAATCACCGTTTCTTTTTCGAATGCGTTCATGTGCGAGAACACTTCTTCCAGATACAGCTTCATCTGCTGATCGATCGTCTCGGTGACATAGTTTCCCTCCGGAGTGAGCGATAGCAAGGATACGCGGCGATCTTCCGGGTCAGGCGTTTTTTTCACGAGATTCATTTTGATCAGGGATTGAATTTGACGGCTAAATGTAGTGATATCCGTACCTAATGTTTCGGCGACTTGCTGCATGGAGGGACGGCGTTGGCGAGAGATTTCATAAAGAATATGGCTTTGTACCAGGGATATGTCGCATCCCCCAGCCGTACAGCAGTTTTTATTGAGAAAGCCGAAGCGGCGTGTCATCACTTGAAACAATTGGCGTAGATCATCCATACTTTTCATTCACCTCAACATCACAATATGCCATTTGATTGCATTTTGCAACTTGTTTTTTTGTATTTTTTATTTAAATAACTATATAGTTATAGTACTATTAGGTTGTGAAGTAAAAGAGAAAGGAGGGATTGACATCGAGATGGATTCCAATCAGTTGGTGACCATTCTAAAGGCATTGGCTGATCCTACCAGGCTGAAGATCGTGGGTTTGTTGAGCCATCGCAACTGCTGTATTTGTGAACTGGTCCCGATTTTCGGGATTTCACAGCCAGCCGTATCGAAGCATATGAGTCGCTTAAAAAGTGCGGGACTTGTGGTGGAAACGAGGAGGGGGCAGTGGGTTTTTTACGCCTTGAATCATGAGCGTTTGGAACAGGTTCGATTTGCCTTGGGGAATCTGCCTGATTACTCCGCAGAATTTGAAAGGCTTGCTGAACAGGGGCTCCTGGTCACCTGTGAATAGAGACAGAGTTGGGAGAGATCAAGTTGTTGGTTTGGTTGGCTTTTCTCATATTTGCTTTGACGATTACCTTCGTCATCTGGCAGCCTAAAGGCTTGGGCATCGGCTGGACGGCAACAGGCGGGGCGATTTTGGCTTTGGCGTTTGGGGTTGTCAGCTTTGATGATGTCATCACTGTGACCGGTATTGTCTGGAATGCAACTTTGGCGTTCGTAGCCATTATTCTGATTTCATTGATCCTGGACGAGATCGGTTTTTTTGAATGGTCCGCCTTGCATATTGCACGGCTGGCAAAAGGAAACGGGACGCTGATGTTTGTCTACGTGGTGCTGCTGGGCGCGGTAGTATCCGCCTTTTTTACCAATGACGGTACAGCGTTGATTTTGACACCGATTGTGTTGGCGCAGGTACGGGCCTTGAAGTTTCCTGACCATATGATTTTGCCTTTCATCATGGCGAGCGGGTTTATTGCCGATACGACCTCATTGCCTCTGGTCGTCAGCAATCTGGTCAATATCGTTTCGGCAGATTATTTCGAGATCGGCTTTATGGAATACGCGTCCCGGATGATTGTCCCTAACCTTTTTTCTTTGGGGGCCAGCTTGCTCGTTCTCTACCTCTTTTATCGGAAGAGCATTCCCGCCCATTACGATATCACCACCTTGAAGCAGCCGCGTGAAGCGCTGAAGGATCTACGGCTTTTTCGATTGTCCTGGGTGATTCTGGGGCTGCTGTTCATCGGATTTCTGGCAAGTGAATCCATTGCTGTTCCTGTATCCTTCATTATCGGGATCGCCGCGATCATCTTTGTTCTGGATGCGCGACGCAGCAAAGTAATCGCTACGAAAAAGGTGATCAAGGAAGCTCCTTGGTCCATCGTCGTTTTCTCGATCGGCATGTATGTTGTCGTGTACGGATTACGCAATGTAGGACTTACCGATACCTTGGGGGAGCTGATCCAGACATTTGCCCATCAAGGATTGTGGGCAGCTACAGTCGGTATGGGTTTCTTGGCCGCTGTTCTTTCCTCCATTATGAATAATCTGCCTACTGTAATGATTGGCGCATTGGCTATCCAGGAAACGGAGACGACAGGTGTGATTCGTGAAGCTCTCGTATACGCCAATGTCATCGGCAGCGATCTGGGTCCCAAGATCACCCCGATTGGTTCACTAGCGACCTTGCTCTGGTTGCATGTCCTTTCCCGCAAAGGGGTGCGCATCACTTGGGGCCAGTACTTTAAGACCGGAATCGTGTTGACGGTACCGACGCTGTTTATCACGCTGATTGGCCTGTATCTATGGCTGCAAATCATTTCGTAAAAGGGGTCGACTTCTATGAAAGAAAAATCGCTTGTGTATTTTCTTTGCACGGGGAATTCGTGTCGTAGCCAGATGGCGGAAGGCTGGATGAAGGAATTGGGGAAAGATCGTTTTGAAGTAAAAAGCGCAGGGCTTGAGGCACATGGGCTAAATCCTCGGGCAGTGGAGGTCATGCAAGAAGCGGGGATCGATATCAGCAGCCAGACTTCAGATGTCATTGACTCCGATATATTGAATAGGGCTGATTACGTCATTACGTTGTGCGGCCATGCCGACGAGCATTGCCCGGTCATTTCCAATCGTGACGTGGTCAAACAGCATTGGGGCTTCGACGACCCGGCCAAGGCGACCGGGTCGGAGGAAGCGATCATGAACAGCTTTCGAGTGGTGCGGGATGCGATTCAAAAAAGAATGAGGCAGTTTTTGGAGGAAGTTAAATAAGGCTTACGGCTGGTTAGGTTCGATCGAAACGAGCTGTGGCGAAGTTCCCTGCCTCGTGAAATTAAAAAAGGCGACAATGCTAGATAGCCAGATGTAAACAAACACCTCCTGCGGGAGGTTTTCTTTTTGGCTATACACAAAAAAGCACTACAAGGATTGACAAAGAGTCAACAGGAGCCTAATATAATACCTATAGGGGTATATGTAATTTACGATACGTGCGACGACCTCGCTCAAATCACCACATTCAGAGAATTGCCTGTATAGATCAGTTCAGTCCGCCTCCAGAATGGAGATCACGGCATGAAGGCAAAATAAATACGGGGAGGTATGCCATATGACCAAACAAACAGCAATACCAGCCAATCACATATTGGACTGCAAAGGTTTGGCTTGCCCGATGCCGATCGTGAAAACGAAAAAAAGGATCGAGACCATGCTGCCCGATGAAGTACTGGAGGTCCAGGCTACGGACAAAGGCTCACTGGCTGACATGCAGGGCTGGGCCAAAAATACCGGACATGCTTATCTGGGTACGATTCATGATGGGGACGTACTCAAGCATTACCTGCGAAAGGCTAGCCCGCAGGAAACAAAGACAGAGACCAAGTTTCCGCATACCATCACCAGCGAAGAGCTGGAACAGAAGCTGTCTGCCAACCAAGCAGGTACTGTGCTGGATGTCCGGGAACCAGCAGAATATGCTTTTAACCGCATACCAGGAGCCAAGTCGATTCCTTTTGGAGAGCTGGAGAAAAGGTGGAACGAATTAAAGCAGGAGGACGAGATTCACGTCGTATGCCGATCTGGCAATCGGAGTGATTTGGCTTGCCAGGTCTTGGCGGACAAAGGCTTTACACGTGTGAAAAATGTACTGCCCGGAATGAACGGGTGGAAGGGTCCCGTGGAATCAAATGAATAAAGAAGTTAAAAAACATGTACACAAGGGAGAGATTTGATCATGTCAACAAAAGTAGCGATTATTGCAAGCAACGGCGGAATGTTCGATGCCTACAAAGTGTTTAATATTGCCACTGCTTCTGCAGCAACGGATGCAGAGGTTGCGATCTTCTTTACCTTTGAAGGACTAAACTTGATTCACAAGCAAGCCAATCAACAGCTTTCCATGCCAGCAGGGAAAGAACATATGGCAGAGGGTTTTGCAAAAGCCAATGTTCCGTCGATTCCTGAGCTTGTAGGCATGGCTCAAGAGATGGGTGTCAAAATGATCGCCTGCCAGATGACCATGGACGTCATGAATTTGCAAAAAGAAGCGTTCATAGACGGGATTGAAGTAGGCGGAGCTGTAACCTTTCTTGATTTTGCCAAGGACGCCAACATTTCATTGTCGTTTTAAACCAATTTACAGAAGGAGAGTACATTGACAATGACTACTGCAACAACAGCATTGCAAGCGATGACGCCGCATGAATTGGCTAAAATCGTCTTCAATCAGGAGCGTCTCTTTATCCTGGATGTCCGCAATCAGAGCGACTTTGACGATTGGAAAATTGAAGGGCATAACATCGAGATCATCAATATCCCGTATTTTGATCTGATGGACGGAGTCGACCCTGCACTGGAGCGAATCCCTGAGGGGGAAAAGGTGCTGGTCGTCTGTGCAAAAGAGGGTTCGTCTATCTTTGTGGCTGAACAGATAGTAGAAGCGGGAAGAAGCGAAGTGTTTTATCTCCAGGGCGGGATGAAAGCATGGAGTGAGCATCTGGAGCCGGTCAAAGTCGGGGATCTGCGTAACGGTGGAGAGCTGTATCAATTCGTACGGATTGGAAAAGGCTGCCTTTCCTATATGGTGATTTCTCAAGGGGAAGCCGTGGTCATTGATACGCTGCGCATGACAGACGTGTATGAAGCCTTTGCCAAAGAACATAAGGCTACGATCAAGCACACAATCGACACCCATCTGCACGCTGACCATATCTCCGGAGGGAAAAAACTGGCGGATCAGGTAGGTGCGACATACTGGCTACCGGAGAAAGACGCTACTGAGGTGACGTTTTCCTACGAAAAGCTGGAGGATGGCAAGGCCATAAAAGCTGGGAACACGGATATCACGATTCTGCCGATATACTCCCCGGGGCATACGATCGGGAGCACCTCGTTTATCATCGATGATCAGTATTTGCTGACAGGAGACATCCTTTTTGTGGAGTCCATTGGCCGTCCTGACCTGGCTGGCTTGGCAGAGGATTGGGTGGGTGATCTGCGCCATACCTTGTATTCGCGCTACAAAGAGCTATCTCCTGATCTGATCGTTCTGCCTGCACACTTCGGGAAGATTACAGAGCTTGGAAAAGGTGGACAGGTTTCGACCCGACTGGGGGATCTGTATCAGCACAACCCGGGTTTGTTGATTCAGGATGAGACGGAATTCAGAAGAACAGTTACGGAAAAATTGCCGCCACAGCCCAATGCGTATCAAGAAATTCGTCAGACAAATATGGGAAAAATCAAGCCTAATGAGGAAGAACAGCGCGAGATGGAGATTGGACCAAACCGTTGTGCTGTTCACGACAGATAACCAGATCAATTCGATGAGAAGGAGCGAGCCCTGTTACGAGGTGTTCGCTTTTTTTGTCTCGTCGGAATACCCTTTGCGAGGCGAGTAGGTTCTTTTTATCAATAGGTACATTTTTGTACTTGCCAAATAGTGACCGCCTCCCGTATTATACTGGTAGGGGTATGAGTATAAAATGATGAGAGGGGTTATTATACACATGGAAAACCAAAAAGAAAAAACGACAATTGTCCTGTTTAGCGGGGATTTAGATAAAGCCATTGCAGCATTTATCATTGCCAATGGAGCTGCAGCCTACGACCACGACGTCACGATCTTCTTCACTTTCTGGGGACTGAATACCATGCGCAAGGACGAGGTTGTCCCTGTGAACAAGGGCTTCCTGGAAAAAGCGTTTGGCTGGATGATGCCACGCGGTGCCAACAAGCTGGGCTTGTCCAAAATGAACATGATGGGTATGGGACCTGAGATGATCAAGCACGTCATGAAGAAGCACAATGCGCTGTCCTTGCCGCAATTGATCGAATTGGCGCAAGAGCAGGGAGTCAAGCTGGTAGCATGTACGATGACGATGGACCTCTTGGGGCTGCAAAAGGAAGAACTGATCGATGGCATGGAATACGCTGGGGTTGCAGCCTATCTGGGGGATGCGAACCAGGCTAAAGTGAATCTGTTTATCTAAATCTCCTTTTTCGTTTATAATACGAGTATACGTATGAATGGAACGGAGGGAATCAGTATGGATTACACCTACGGCGATGATGTGAAAAGACGCTTGCGCAGGATTGAAGGACAGATTCGCGGCGTATTGCGGATGATGGAAGAACAGAAGAATTGCAAGGAGGTAGTGGCTCAGCTTTCAGCTGTTCGGAATGCCTCTGACAGAGCGATCGCACAGATTGTTGCGGAAAATTTGCAACGTTGTTTATTAGAAGAAGAGAGAGCAGGCAAAGACCCGGAAAAAATGGTGAAAGAAGCAGTCGAACTACTGGTTAAAAGTCGCTAAAGAGAAAGGGCGAATGCATACGTGGATTTCACAACTATCCTATTGATTGCCGTCTACGCTTTGCTCACCTATTTTCTGGTCACGCGTTTTGTTCCGGTCAAAGGTTTGCAAAACCTGAATGCCGACCAATTCAAAGAACGGGTAAACCAAAAAAGCAAGGTACTGCTCGTCGATGTACGGGAACCGCATGAGTTCAAAGCAGGCCATATCCCTTCCGCAATCAATATACCGTTGTCGCAGCTCAACAGCAGGGTCAAAGAAATTTCCCCTAAAAATGAAGTGTTGCTCTATTGCCGAAGCGGCATGCGCAGCAAACAGGCTGGGAGAATCCTGAAGAAGCATGGCTACAGCAATCTTGCTCATTTGCGTGGAGGCATTACGGCTTGGCGCGGGGCTATAAAAAAGAAATAAGGTGCTGTCCATTCGTATCACAGACCAAAAAGACCAGCGAGCGAACGCTGGTCTTTTAGCTTGTATTAGTGGCCCACCAAAGACCCGATAATCGGGTAGTGGAATGGGCGGCCTTGCAACGAGAAGATGACTCCTTTGATTGGATAGTAGATTCCGATCAAGCCGAAAACGATCAGGAATGGAATACCGATCAAAATGTAGGAAAGAACTGCGGAAATACTGATTAAAATACCGATACCTACGTGAAAGAGCAGAGCTTGCAGGGCCATGCTTTTTACATGACGGTCTTGCATCAACAGCCATACGAGCAGTGGTACCAAAAACGGGGCAAAAAATGCACTTGCATGGGTGATTGCTTTAACACCATTATGATCCATGAATGATCCTCCTCATCTCAACCGAACCGTTGTATGATTCTATTGTACTGTAAGTTCGAGATCAACAGATACCGTCAAAAGCGCGATTTTTGACTCCAACTTGAGACGGACTGTCTGTTTCTGTTAATATTTACAAGTCGCTTTGTCGTATGGGTTGCAAGTATATTGGGCAAAGGCGGTTAAGCTTTGTACCATTCGGAAGATGGATATCCCTTGAGAAGGATAGGAGGAACAAAAAGAAATGAGTGTTGAAATGCTGAGTGAATCCGTGAGTCAGTTTGGATATCCAGCTCTATTTTTCACGCTATGGCTCGGTATTGTGGGAATGCCCATCCCTGATGAGGTGATTGTCTTATCAGCAGGGGTGTTGACTTCGCTGGGAATACTCAGCTTTGTTCCGGCATTTATCGCCACCTATCTGGGGGTCGTTTCAGGACTATCGCTCGGATACGTTCTGGGTAGAGCACTTGGTGCGCCGGCATTAAATTGGATTAGCAAGAAAAAAGGGATGAGCAGGCACGTAGATCGCGCACAGTCGCTGCTGGAGCGATACGGCAGCTATGCGTTGTGTATCAGTTATTTCCTGCCTGTAGTGAGACATGTGGTTCCCTATCTGGTTGGGATCGGAAAAATGACATTTCGTCGCTATGCGATGTTTTCTTATACGACTGGTTTTGTGTGGACTTTGGTCCTGTTTTTCGTCGGTTATGTTGTGGGAGACAATGCGTCTGACATGGATGCCTTCCTCAAAATGTTTACACAGGATATGGGGATCGGCGTCGCTATACTCGTAGTGGTAGGTGTGGCAGGGATATTCGGATATCGAAGATTCAAAGCATCGAAAGCTCAAAAACAGGTGGTCAGCTCCAATCAGGACCCTGATTGCTAATACAGATTTTTGTAGGGTTGCGCAGAAAATTGATAGACGCTCTCCTCTGCGAATGGTGATAAAATATTTTCCATGAAAGCCAGGGGAGAGCCCTGCATGGAGGAGCGATACAGTGGCAACCAAGAAACAATTGATCTGGGCTGATTTATCTTTGTTTTTCATCGCGTTGGCCTGGGGATACACCTTTGTTTTGAGCAAAGATATTTTGACGGAGATGACGCCCTTTTACTTTCTGGGCACACGCTTTTTGTTAGCGGCCTTTCTTTTGCTGCCATTCGTCTGGAGGCGGTTGAAAAAGGTCAGTCGTGATGTCTGGGTGCAGGGGATCATCTGCGGTATCGTACTCTGTGCAGCGTTTACGTTTCAAATCCTGGGGATTGATCGGACGACACCGGGAAAAGCCGGGGTCATTACGGGGACAAACGTCATCCTTGTACCGTTTCTCTACTTTTTTTGGCGACGCAAGCCCGTAGGAAAAGGGGCGGTCATCGGAAGCTTGCTTGCCTTTGCGGGATTGACTTGTCTGTCAGGGGATGAGGGATGGACAGGCATCTCGTTTGGGGATTTTCTGGTGTTTTTGTGTGCGATCTTCTTTGCCCTTCATATTTTGCTGGTGGATCGCCTATACGAGCAGCGGGAAGATGTCGATTCCCTGAATTTTGTTATGATTCAACTTTTGGTGGTAGGTGTGATCGATCTGGCGATTGCCTTGTTCGTCGAGCCACTTCCACAACCGCTCAGCTCTTATGGATGGTTTGCCTTTCTGTTTGATTGCTTGATTGGGACCCTGCTTGCTTACATCGTACAGATCAAGGCACAGCAATTTTCTCCTCCGGTGCACGTCAGTATCCTGCTGTCGCTTGAGGCGGTATTTGCTTTTCTCTTTTCGTGGCTGCTATGGGGAGAACCCGTTACCCCGATCGTATGGACAGGAGTGGCCCTCATGCTCGCGGGCATTTATATAACAGAGCTGGGAGATCATCAAAAACCCACCTGAGTCGTGAAGCTTTTAGCTCCACTCAGGTGGGTTTTTTGTCTGGTAAGAAGTTGCGGCAGGTTTGATTTTTCTGCGTTGAAGCAGCTTGGGCAGCACGATGCCAAGCAGGATGACAATAACACCGGAAATCTGCAGCCAGGTTACAGTCTCATGCAAAACAATGGATGATGCGAAGACCGCCATGGGCAATTCAGCTGCACCCAGAATGGCCGCCATTCCTGCTCCGACATGCGGTACGCCAAAATTAAAGCAGGCAGTAGGAATCAGCACCCCAAACAGTGCGAGTAAGAAAACATAAGGGAACAGACCGTCCAAAAGCGTCCCATCAATGAGGAAAACAGGTGGATAGATCAGACAGGTGAGCAACAGCGATCCCGTGGACATGCTGGAGCTTCGCAGCCAGGGATTGACGGACAAGGCTGTTTTGCCACTGAAAATGATGAAAAGCGTATAGGACACAGCAGACAGCAAACCAAACCATACGCCGACCAGATGAAACTGTGCAAGTCCTCCATTCTCCAACAGACCTCCTGCCAGTATCGTCCCCACGATCAGCAAGATCAACGAGGCAAGAGTCAGCTTGTCCGGGAGCTTGCGGGACATGATCGATTCTGCGAATACACCCATCCAGGTAAATTGAAACAGCAGCAGAATCGCCAGGGAAGCGGGAATGTACTGCAAAGCGTTGTAATACATAATGCCAGTCGTACCGACCACGAGTCCGACTGCCGTCAAGAGCAGCAGCAAGTGCTTGGGTGGCTTGGTACGCAAAAAAAAGAGAGCAGGTAGCCAGGTTAGCAGGAAACCGAATACCATCTGGCCGCCGATGACTTCAGCAGCAGAATATCCTTGACTGTATGCGAGCTTGACGATGGTTGACAGGATTCCATAGCTGCAAGCCCCGATAAAGACCAGGAGTATATATTTCATGTTTGTATCTCCTTATGAATAGCTTCAGACAATCCAGTAGCTAGAATAATACGTGTTTAGGAAAAAGTCCATTCTCCTTGAAATAATAGGGAAAAAAAGGTTTATAGATCCCTTTTCCGTGGAAATAAGGAAATGATGCGATCTGACTTCGCAAGTGACACATCGTTCAGCCTAGAGCGCAGACGAAGAAGGAGGAGGCTGGTGTTTTCAAAGTTCAATGCCCGACTATTAGCAATATTGTTTTTAGTGAGTCTGCTCTCCATTCTCATAATCTGCAGTTTTCTTTTGTTTAAAGAAGCTCGCAAGGCTGTCATTACGCAATATAAGACCAGCGTTAGCAGTCAGATGGAGCTAATCGACGAACGATTATCTCAATTTTTTAATGGAATTGCAAAAGAGACAAGATTTTTAATGGATACACCGGAAATGCAGTCGGCTGAAAAAGAACCGACAGATCCTCAGGTGATGAATGAACGATTAAAACCTTTTTACCGCCTGCACGAAGCGATTGGAAATATACATTTGCTCAGAGACGATGGAAAGATTTTTTCCTTGTGGCCAGAAACAGGCTGGGATGGAAATGCCCTGAGCAGAATTCAACTCCAACGAGAAAGCGTAGGCTGGGGGCATGAGACAATTTGGCTGTATGGGAACAACCCAATGAATGAGGAAAAAACGATCTATTTATCCCAACGCGTTGAAAATCATGACGGACATCCCTATGCCGCCTTGCTGGTAGAGATCCATCTGGATAAGCTCTACCAATGGGTGACTTCCCTACAATCATACAAGCCTCATGAGCTGATGGTAGTTACCCCTGATGAGAGGATACTGCTCCATAGCAACCCGACTTTCATGGGAAAAAAAGTTCATGAACTCCCTAATTACGAAGACTTCAGCATCCATTTCGGCGCAAACGCTTCAAGTCAGGAGAGCACGTTTTCTTTTCTAATCAACGAGAGTTGGGTACATGCCTACCATCAGGCTTCACCTAATAGCGGGTATGTATACTACGAATTGTTGCAGGGGGAAGAAATCGATCATCACCTCCTTCACCTGCGTCTGATGTTCTTCGGAATTGTTATTTTGATCATCCTATCGGTGGCATACACATTCTATCTGTTTTGGAGGAATGAAGATTCTAATCACGCCAGGTATTCGCCTCCGATTTCTCTGGCAAAGGTTTCGCGAGCAGGTTTGGATCAAATTGTGCGCAGTTTTTACCTAGCCGTAGAAATGAAGGATTCCTATACAGCCGGTCACACGGAGCGCGTAGCCCAATATGCTTTGGCGATCTACGATCAAATGGGGGAGGAGCACAAGCATTTGCTTCCACGCGATGATTTACGGTATGCTGGCTTGCTGCACGATATAGGCAAGGTTGCCATTCCAGATCATATTCTGCTCAAAGAGGGCAAGCTGACAAAGGAAGAATATGAGAGAATCAAGCTTCACCCAACCATCGGCGCGGACATGGTAGAGCAGATCGAAAGTCTTGCCCACGTCAGTTCGGGAGTTCGCTATCACCATGAGCGTTGGGACGGGAGAGGGTATCCCAAACAGCTGAAAGGTGAAGAAATACCGCTGATCGCCCGCATACTGGCTGTGGCCGACACCTTTGATGCTATGATTTCTACCCGTTCTTACAAACAGGCGGTTTCACCCCGGGCAGCCTATGAAGAGATCCTTCGTTGCTCCCATACCCAGTTTGATCCGAATGTCGTCAGCTTTTTCAAGCAAGCGTATGACAAAGGCTCCCTTCAAGTAAAACAAAGGGATGGGGATCATCCATAGATGGTGGTTATTCCCCTGAACAGGGAAGCTTCCCCTGCATTGGATGGGTTTACGCCTTGCTATCAGCCCGTATATCTGGTATTCTAATTGTGCCGTGCTAGACGGGGAGGTTGCGGTGCCCTGTAACCTGCAATCCGCAATAGCAGGGTTGAATTCCTATCATAGGTCTTCTCATGTGAGGCTGCCTTATGGCGGCGGTGTTGAGGAGCGGGTCCTGTGCAACGTGAACCCATGAATCTGGTCAGGTCCGGAAGGAAGCAGCCATAAGTGGATCATCACGTGTGCCGCAGGGTAGCCTGGTCTGAGCTGCTACCATAAGTAACGCTCGGATGTGGAGTATCGAAGATAGGTGCACGGTACCTTCATATGAATGAGAGTAATGGTGTGTCTTCGTAGAGAGGACAGGCCATTTTTGTATTTCACGGGCAAAAAACGAGCTATTTTGTTGATTTTTGGCGAGAACTAGCGAAACATTTCCCACCTGCACCTGAGTATCAAGGGCAGGTTTTTATTGTATTATCACGAAATTCTCAAAGAGGGCAATTACGATATGCTTTCCTGCACGATAAAGTACGTCATAGGTCAGGGGGGACAAGCTGTGAGTACGTCTTTTTCTTTAAACCTCGTCGGCTCGTCCGATCGATTGCAGCAGTTCATGCATCAACTGCCTACTGCCGTTTTATTGGTCGATCAAGAGGGTAGAATCGTGGAAGCAAACGAACAAATGCTTCGTGTGACTGGATTTTTTCGTGAACAACTGCTGCAACAGTCTGTGCAAAAGATACTTCCTCATCACGGTTCGGTAGAGAAGTTGTACGAGGAACTGCTGTATAAGGAAAGTGAGTCTGAAGCTTTTGTAGAAGTCCAGTGGAAGGACCATTGGGGGAACGAGAAAACAGCTCCAGTATTCATTCTGCATCAGGATGCCGAGGAATCCTTGTACCTGATTCATTTTTTCCAACTGGGAAAAGATACGGGACAAGACTTGACTGGGCGAATTGTCTCAAAATTGACGCATGATACCAGTCTCGGGTTGTTTGTTTTGGATGGAGAAGCACGGATTGTCGAAGCAAGTCAAACAGCATGCAAATTATTGGGAATGGATCGACTGCAGGTCCTGAACAAGCATGTCGACCAACTGTTTGCCGGAGTACCCGAACAGCATCGCTTGATCAAAAAAGAGTGGTTGGACGGCGTAAAGCTACATAACATCGCCACGTCGTGGTCGAATGATAAGCAGCGCTATGAGTTGATTGTCGACGCGAATTCGCTGCAGGACGAGACAGGGAAAACGGTTGGGGCCTTTGTCTTGTTCAAAGACATCACCAACCTGCGTTCCTTTGAGCAAAAAATCGAACGAAATGAACGTCTGGCCATGATCGGTCAAATCGCTGCCGGGACGGCGCATGAGATACGCAATCCACTTACATCCATCAAAGGGTTTTTGCAGATGTTTCTGCAGTCGTTTAGCGAGAGTGGAATGGATCGTGAAAAGACCTACACAGAGATCATGCTGACGGAAATCAACCGGATCAATTCGCTTGTAAGCGAGTTTTTACTCTTGAGCAAGCCACGTGACGTGCAGTATTCCATCGTCGATCTCAACATCGTCTTTGAGGAAATTCTGCCGATCGTGGAGTCACAGGCGCATCTCTATGGCGTCGAGGTCAAGCTCACTTCACGAGGCAAGCTGCCACTGGTTGTAGGGGATACTGAACTGCTCAAGCAGGTGTTTATCAATATTTGCAAAAACGGAATTGAAGCGATGGGAGAACAGGGTACACTGCAAATTTCCCATCATATCGACCATGATGGGGACAAGATGAGCATCGATATACGGGATACAGGTCCGGGCATCCCCCTCTACATCATCGATAAGATTTTTGACCCGTTTTTCACGACGAAGGAAGAGGGTACAGGACTGGGATTGTCGGTATGCCAAAAAATCATTCACGACCTTGGGGGGCAGATTCGCGTTTCCTCCAAAGGCTTCGGAACCACCTTTCACATCCTGCTGCCGTATCTATAGGACAGTGATAGACATGACACGTCCCCGCTCACAACCCGTGACGGGACTTTTTTTTCTGTGTGCAAGAGCGTTTTGTACGAACTATGCCAATGGTGTATACTATATAGGATATGGAAGAGGACTGTGCAGATGGGGAGTGTCACACGAACATGGCTTATACCGCGCTGTATCGCGTATACCGACCGCAGAGATTTGAAGATGTAGTCGGACAAGAACATGTGACGATCACCTTGCGTAATGCGTTGCGCGAAGGTAGGCTTTCCCACGCCTATTTGTTCAATGGTCCCCGTGGTACGGGTAAAACAAGTGCAGCAAAAATCATGTCCAAGGCAGTCAACTGTGAACAGCCTCGGGATGGTGAGCCGTGTAACGAGTGCTCTACGTGCAAAGCCATCTCGGACGGATCGGTGACGGATGTACTGGAGATCGACGCCGCTTCCAACCGTGGTGTGGAGGAAATTCGGGACATTCGCGATAAAGTGAAATTTGCCCCCAGTGACGTCAAGTACAAAGTGTACATTATCGATGAAGTGCATATGCTGACGACGGAGGCGTTCAATGCGCTTTTGAAAACACTGGAGGAACCTCCTTCGCACGTGCTTTTCATCCTTGCCACAACGGAGCCGCACAAGCTGCCAGCGACGATCATCTCCCGCTGTCAGCGCTTTGATTTCCACCGAATCCCGTTGCAGGTCATGGTGAATCTTTTAAAGAAGATTTGCGAGTCGCAGGGAGTACGCGTAGAGGACCAGGCGCTTCAGCTGGTGGCAAAGATGGCGGAGGGTGGAGCGCGTGATGCGCTGAGCTTGCTGGATCAGGCAATCAGCTTTAGCCAGGACGAGGTTCGGGCGAGTGACATCATGCAGATTACGGGTACGGTTGCCCAATCGTACTTCTCCGTACTGGCAGGACATATCGTCGAACGAGATGTCGCAAAAGTGATGGAGCAGTTCGATCAGGTCATGGTGCAAGGGAAAGACCCTGAACAGTTCCTGCATGATTTTCTGTATTACTATCGAGATATGCTGCTGCTCAAGGCTGCCCCTCAATTGGAAGAGATCGTGGAGCGCACGATGCTTGATGACCAGTTCGCTCAAGTGGCGCAAAAATATACGATGCCAGATTTGTACGCCAAGATTGAGGTTTGCAATCAGGCCCTGTCCCAATTGAAATGGTCAACCTATGCCAGGGTATTGGTGGAGTTGACGCTGGTCAAGCTGTGTCAGCCCGTCGAGCAATCCATGTCGATGCCGAACGGCGCAGCTGCTGGAGTCTCCCCTGCCGATGCGGGAGAAATCGCTAGCCTATCGGATCGAATTCGTGTCCTGGAGGAGCGGCTGGTGCAGGTCATGCAGGGGCAGGTAAGCATTCAGGCGCCGAGCAAAGCCGAGGAATCGCGCAAAGCGGAGCCAAAGCGGGCAAATGCGGCGACTGGCGGCTCTCGTACACCGTTGAACAAGGTACGTGAGGTAGCCAAGGCAATGGATCAAAATCTGACCAGACAGGTGCAAGGTCAATGGAGTCAGATATTGGTCGACCTGAAAAAGATCAAAATCCAGCATCAGGCTTGGCTGGTCAATGGTCAACCGGTCGCTGCCGGAGCCGATGCGGTGGTCGTTACCTTTAAAAGTCCCATACATTGTGATAAGACGATGGAGCCTGAGCTGAAGAGTGTAGTTGAAAGGGTCATGCAGAGCGTATTGGGAAGACCATTGCAGCTTCTTTCCGTCATGGAAGAGGAGTGGCAGTCGGTCGAGCAAACCTCCTCGCAAGCGGATACGCCTGTAGAGGAGGAGCAGGACCCTTTTCTAGCCGAAGCGATCAAGCTCGTCGGTGAAGGACTCATAGAAGTAAAAGATTAGGAAGATATCAAAGGAGGATACCCCAATGAAAAACATGCAACAAATGATGAAACAAGTGAAAAAAATGCAGGAAGAGATGCAAAAAGCGCAAGAAGGCTTGAAAGATAAAACGGTAGAAGGCTCTGCTGGTGGCGGTGCCGTAACGGTGACTGTAGATGGCCACAAAACCGTTAAAGATATCGTGATCAAGCCGGAAGTGGTAGACCCAGAGGATGTTGAAATGCTGCAAGACCTGGTACTGGCCGCTGTGAATGATGCGATGCGCAAGGCTGATGAGCTGATGGGCAAGGAAATGGGACGCTTTACCGGAGGAATGAACATCCCGGGTCTGTTCTAATTTCAGGCAAGCTGAAGGAGTAAACACACGATGTTCTATCCAGAACCGGTATCCAAGTTGATTGAAGGCTTTATGAAGCTGCCCGGTATTGGGCAAAAAACGGCAGGACGTCTTGCTTTTTACGTCCTCAACATGAAAGAAGACGACGTGTTGGATCTGGCAAAGGCTCTGGTCAACGCCAAACGCCAGCTGCACTATTGCTCGGTCTGCAACAACATCACGGATCTGGACCCGTGCCATCTGTGCCGGGATAAGAGACGGGATGGCTCGACCATCTGTGTGGTTCAAGAACCAAAAGATGTCGTGGCAATGGAGCGGACTCGAGAATTTGAAGGGTATTACCACGTGCTCCACGGAGCTATTTCCCCGATGGACGGCATTGGACCGGAGGATATCAAGATT
The DNA here is from genome assembly GCF_029870785.1 of Brevibacillus sp. AY1. Lineage (NCBI taxonomy): Bacteria > Bacillati > Bacillota > Bacilli > Caryophanales > Paenibacillaceae > Brevibacillus > Brevibacillus sp. AY1. The sequence continues at coordinate 20,804 of NZ_JAFLPN010000030.1, read as the reverse complement.
CCTGATCTCTTGAAGCGACTGAGCGACGAGCAGGTGAAGGAGGTCATCCTGGCGACCAATCCGAATATCGAGGGTGAAGCGACAGCCATGTACATTTCGCGGCTGATCAAGCCCTTTGGCATTCGCGTGACGCGGATTGCACACGGACTGCCAGTAGGTGGAGATCTGGAATATGCGGATGAAGTGACATTGACCAAGGCGCTGGAAGGTCGGCGCGAGCTATAGCGCATGTAGAGAAGACAGGGAGACCCTGTCTTTTTTTTATACTATGTGAAGGGGCGCGAAGCTGAGTATCAACCATAGGAGGTATCTGTGAATGCCAGTCATTCGTACGGAGTTTGACATCGATGCCCCGCATCAGGTCTGTTTTGACCTGGCGCGAAGCATTGACCGTCATATGGAATCTACTGCTCGAACCCGAGAAAGGGCTATCGGCGGAGTGACTAGCGGGCTGATCCAACTTGGTGAGAGCGTGACCTGGGAGGCTGTTCATTTTGGCATCAAACAACGACTGACTGCCTGGATTACAGAGATGGATGAGCCGCATTTCTTTGTCGACGAAATGGTACAGGGTGCGTTTAAACGCTTTTATCATAAGCACGAATTCATCTCAGTGGCAGAAAACAAAACAAGGATGATCGACACGTTTGACTATACGTCTCCCTATGGAATTTTGGGGAAAATCGCAGATGTTCTCTTCCTCGAAAGGTATATGCAAAATTTCTTAATGGAGCGGAATCTGTATCTGAAGAGAGCGGCGGAGTCACAAGCGAAAGTGAGGTAGAGGATTGAGGCAATCATTGAGGCAAGGACAACCATCATATAATGAACGACGCTGTTCTCCACAAGCAGCCAGCCCAGATTGGTTACTTTTGCAAGTCCTCTGACGACAACGATGCAGAGCGGGTGGATAATGTACAGACACATCGAGAGCATTCGCCAGTTTGCGTTGCTTTTTCCTCCCCATAATAGCAACCAATGAAAGAGAAAGAACATGACGGGAAGCGTTTTTTAATTCCGTCTGAAAGAAGTCTGAAGAAACTCTTACGATAATCTTAAGCTCTAGATGGAAGCTTGATAGACCGTGAAAGCATCGAGGATGTGGTTTTGTTCCGTTATCTCCCCACACTTCACGAAACAATCCTTCCGAACTGACTACTTGACCTCGGTTTTTGCAAAAAACCCATAGTATGGAGAACTCCGTAGGGGTCAAGGGATAAAGGTCTCTCATTTAGCGTACACTCATGGGCATGTCGATTGATCACGAGTCCTGAAAATGAAAGGATATTCTCATCCGGAACCATTTCTTTGTTGTTGTAGGTGGTAAATCTCCTAAGCTGGACTTTGACGCGAGCGATCAGTTCGAGTGGACGGAATGGCTTGATAAGATAGTCATCGGCTCCCAGGGTAAGTCCGGTGATTCTGTCGATGACTCCGTCTTTGGCCGTTAGCATGATGATGGGAAAGTGATAGTTTTCCCTGATTTTTTGGCAGATTGTAAATCCATCCATATCAGGCAGCATGACGTCCAGAATGGCCAGGTCGAGCTTGACGGTTTCGAACACTTGAATCGCTTCCTGTGCTGTATAGCAAGTAAATACGTTGTAATTCTCGTTTTGCAAATAGACCTGGAGAAGATCGGCAATCTCCCTTTCATCATCCACGACTAGAATATTGATTGGTTGCTGCACCTAATCGTTAAGAGATAGTCTCCCCAAGCCCATTGTAGCAATTCGTTTTTAATTTACTCTTACAATATCCTTAAGAAACCCTTAATTTGATCAGGAAAGCATTTTTCTGTGGGACGAGACATAGAGTGAAATAGGAGTGTGAGGAGATGCTGGGAGGAACAGGGCTGTCTTCGCGCGGTGGAGGGGCTCATAGCGGCAGGGCCACGCGTTGGGCCATTCTGCTGTTTATGGGGTACTGGATCATGTTTGCCGCTGAGCTGTCCATGATCCGCTTCATCAAGGGAGTGGACGGGCGTTGGGTGGCAACCACGGCGGATCAGCCGGCGGTATGGATGTCGTTAACCATTCTAGCTGTAACCGTTTTGAGCATAGTGGTATCTGTTCTATACATCATCAGTTGGGTGAAGGAACGAAGACTGAGACGTTGGCTGTGGGGATACCACGAGCTGGATGGTTACGATGTGATTCATATCGTTGCCTGGATGCATGTCTATCAAGCTGCAACGCTGATTTTGTACGGATTGGTGTTAGAGGGTTCATTTTTTGCATCGGGCACAGTCGGCAGCGTGTTTGAATCTGCGATGTATCAGATGTTTTTGCTTCTGCTGATCCCGCTCTGGTTTCGCGGGCGTTGGGAAGAGCTCGGGATCAAAAAGCCCATCAAGCTGTGGCGCATGATCCTGACGTTGCTGCTGCTGCTCTTATTTATTGCACAAGTGATGGATCTCGTCGTTACCAAGCCTGTCGCGGATTGGTTCGGCATCTCACTCGCTTCAGAGCGGGAGCAGCAGATTGAAAACGAGATCGTCCAAGCGAAAAACACGAATATGCTGGCAGCTTGGGCATCTGTGCTAGTCATCGGGATATTGGTGCCGATTGCGGAGGAGCTGTTGTTTCGGGGCGTCGTGCAAACGTATTTGGTAAGACGTCTCGGGGCGCTGGCAGGCATATTGTTGAGCAGCTTCTGGTTTGCGCTGTTGCACATGGACGTGGCGTTACTGGCACCCTTATTTGTCATTGGGGTGGGGCTGGGATTTGTCCGGCATCGCTACCAATCGATTTGGGGAGCTGTCGTCTTGCACGCGATCAACAACATGACTGGTGTGCTGTACTACTTTCAATAAGGAGTGGTTGAGCAGGTGAGTCGTTGGGGAAGGAAGGCTGTAACCGTAGTCGAGTGGGACCGAAATGAGCTGGATGCTTCGGTCAATCGCGCACGTGTTGACTGGCAACACGCTCGCTATCTCATGGACATCTGTGAACCAGATGGAAGAATCGACGAGGCGATCTACTATCTGCAGCTGACAGAGAAGAGATACATGTACCTGCTTTCGCAGGCCAAGCGAGAGCGAGATCGCCAACAAGCGTAGGAGGAGTCGATCATGGCAATCGAATGGGTCATTGGTTTGGTTGTAACCGGCATTATGCTGGTCATTGCTGCAAGCAAGTCTGTGGCACGCCCCATACGTTGGATAGGCTTTGCCGCCATGCAGGTGGTGATCGGAGCCATCCTGCTGTTTTTCGCCAATCTGGTCGGTGAATTAGCCAGCTTTCATATACCGATCAATCCGGTCACTGCGCTGCTTGTCGGTTTCCTGCGCCTGCCGGGTCTGGCCGCATTGATCGCCATTAAACTATGGGTGATGTAAAAGTCCTTATCCGTCTGTTCGCATAAAGGCAACTCCGCGTTCCTCATACTTGACGCTGGCTTGCTTGGGCTGACGAAAAGAAACGAACAAGGCGAGCAAGCGGGGAAGCGTCAAAATGATCGATCCACAGAGCAAAGTCAGACCGTACTCGATCGGGAGCCATACGTAAGCAGCCAACGCTAGAAAAAGACTGCCGGCCATGACACTTCCCTCCGTGACACGATATAGACGGATCGGCACGGGCAGTCGATAGCCGGTTCCCCACCAGGGAGAGACGAGCATGTTGGCGGTTGTTTGGGGCTTCAGAAGCCGAAGCTTGGCATAGATGCGAAACACCACGAGATGGCTGATCGCGATAGCAGGCAGGATCGCCAAAGTCACAATCAATTGAATAACAGGAATCCGCAGATAATAGGACATGCCGATGAGGGAAAGACCAATCAGCAGTAGCTGAAACAGATAGCCGACGCTTCTCCAGCGAAAACGGTACAGCAATTTATAGCTATAGATGGTTTGATGCATCGGTTCCTTCACAAAAAGTCACTTCCTCCAGCAGGCAAAAGGTTTCGGGAGTACCCATCCGTATTATCGCACAGACATGATGGTTGAGGAAGGACAGGTATGCGGTTGACAAGCTGTTGGCTTATGCCAGCAGTTTTTTTGATTGGAAGGGGTAGGATAATAGAAAAAAACGATATACAAGGAGTGGAGCTTTACCATGTCTAACAGTAGGACGGTAGTGCTGGCAGCATCGAGGGAGGTCTCGACTACCGCCCAACGAGAACTGGCGAAAAGCGGGATTGATCTGGTGATTGCGGAAGAGGCAGTCTCCCTAGAGTCATTAGGAGAGGTAGACGGACTCCTGGTGACGAAGCCGTCTGATCTAAAAGAGTGGCACGGTGATCTGCGACTGCGTCAAACAACGGGATTGCTGCTCGTCTTTGGCTCAGACATTCCGTATGGTTGGGCAGATCGGCAGACGGACATCATGAGATCGAATGAAGGCACGAAGTGGGAGTTGGTCAGAATGGTATGGCTCCTCGACCAAGATCGTGCCTGGCTTGGAGGAGATGTGGACGGAAAATGGGTACGTGTCCTCTGCAAGCAGCTCGCAGCCTGCCAGATCCTCTCCTTGGTCAGCACAATGCGGGAAGTAGATGAAGCCGTTCGCCAGCTCCCGCGTTATTTGGCCTGGAAAGAGCAGTTCTTTTTCGAACTCGGAGAGACCTGTGATCAGGAGGGTATTTCCCTGCACGGTGTCGCACGAGCATTGGGCATGGACAGGCGAATCGGTCAAGAATGGATGTATCCAAAACGTCATGATCATCAGTTTGTAGGCAGTTGGTTGGAGCGTGAAGCTACAGAAATCATGAAAAAGACGAACGTACAGCGCATTGCGCTATGGGGCCCCTTGTCCATTTGGAAGCAGATTCCTACAGGCTGGCTGGAGGAAAAAGAGGTATGCTTGTACATAAATGAGGACGAGCCAATTCCGAACGAAATCCCTGTTGCTTGGACTTTTTCTACCGAGTGTGAAAAAACGCTTCACAATGCGGATCTGCTGGTCATTCTCCACAAAGATGGCGTCATTGGCGAGCTCCCTTTGTCAGAGCTTTCCCGTACCATGAGACAGCCTGTTGTTCTTGATGCAGCAGCTTGTTTCCCCGTCCAGGAGGCGCAGGCGTACCTGCTGAGATACAGGGCAATTGGCGAAAAGACGAACGTTTGGGAATGATGCTGATTATAATGGGGTATAATGATTGGTAGATTGAGGAAAAGGGCAGGCGTTTACACTATGGAAAAAGTTGCTCAGCGCTGTATCGTCTGTGATGAGGAACAAAAGGACGGAATCGCCATCTGTGAACAGTTTATCTGTCAGCGATGCGAGCAGGAAATGGTCAACACCGATGTACAGGACGAAAAGTATCCGTTCTTTATTCACCAGATGAGAAGAATCTGGTTAAAAGATGCGTGAAGGCAAAAAAGGTATCGGAATCGTTCCGATGCCTTTTTCCGTTTCTTGCAAATCATGATAAAATGAAGGATAAACATTTGGAAACAAAGGACGTGAAGAGTGCGTGAGAGAACGTGATGCTGATTTTTGGGAGCGGCAACAAACAGCCCCTCTGTACGAACAGCTGGAGCGGCATGCCAGACGCCGTCCGCACTCCTTTCATGTGCCTGGACATAAAATGGGCCATAGCTTCGACGGAGGCGGTCGAGATCGTTTCGCTTCTGTACTGGAGCTGGATCAGACAGAAATTACAGGGTTGGACGATTTGCATCAGCCACAAGGCGTGATTGCCGAGGCAGAAGCGTTGGCAGCAGAAGCGTTTGGTGCGCAGGAGACACGCTTTTTGATCGGCGGTAGTACGGTAGGCAATCTAGCCCTGATCATGACAGTATGCCGACCAGGAGACAAGATACTCGTGCAGCGCAATTGCCACAAATCTGTGTTTCACGGGATTATCATGGCGAGAGCGACTCCTGTTTTTCTGGTTCCGGCAGTAGATTTGGCTACTGGAGTGGCTGCTGGTGTGCGGCGGGAGGACGTGGAGAGAGCGTTGCAGGCGCATCCTGATGCAAAAGCCGTCTTATTAACCAATCCTACGTACTACGGGATGGGCATTGATTTGGCTAAAATGGTGGCAACGGTACATCGCCATGACATTCCTTTGCTGGTGGATGAAGCACACGGAGCGCATTACGGCTTTCACTCAGCCTTTCCGACGTCAGCCATGCACGCTGGAGCGGATGCTTCTGTGCAATCGACACACAAGATGGCCTCATCCATGACGATGTCGTCGATGCTGCATGTGCAAGGCGAGCGGATAGATCGCGAAAGATTGCGCCGTTATTTGGCGATGATTCAATCTTCGAGCCCCTCCTACCCCTTGATGGCTTCGCTCGATCTGGCAAGGCGACATCTGGTGATGGAGGCAGCGAGCGAATGGGACCGATTGCTTCCTTTGCTGGACAAGCTGCGGGAGCGAACTAGCCGCATATCGTGGCTGCATGGGCCAGAGCTGGGTGCTAACAGCGTCTACGCGACATTGGACCCGCTAAAGCTGTTCTTGCACTTGCGGACAGAGGAGTTTACTGGATTTCAATTGCAGCAGCTGATGGAGCGACACGGCATTTTTCCAGAGCTGGCTGATGAGACACATGTTCTGTTGGTTGCATCCGCTGGTACCTCTGGACGGGATTTGGACGCACTGTTTCGTTTGCTGGAATCGATCGAAGCGCAAGAAGATCAGGACACAGAGCGAATCGTGCAGGCAGGTATCGTATCCTCTCATTATATAAGAGAGCAGGCACTGCCCATGCATGAAGCGGTAGATTTCCCGCATGAAACGATTTCGCTGGACCAGTCATTGGGTCGTGTCGTTGCCGAAATGGTCATTCCTTATCCTCCAGGCATCCCCATTTTGGTGCCAGGTGAGCAAATGGACGAGCAAAGCCTGTCCATGCTTCAAGAGCTTCGATCGGGGCAAACCCGTTTTCATGGCGTGCAGGACGATAGCCTGCAGACGATACAAGTGGTTCGTTAAATAAGTATGCTGACAAAGGGCTTGGAAGGAGCATAAATGTGACAACAGGAAGAAAAGGCAAATTCATCACCGTAGAAGGCGGCGACGGTGCGGGAAAATCGACTGTCATCGTGAGGATGTATGAGGAGCTGTGTCGCCGCGGGATGGATGTGCTTTTGACAAGAGAGCCAGGCGGGATTGACATCGCCGAACAGATCAGAGAAATCATCTTGAATCCCGCTCACACCCAGATGGACAGACGGACGGAAGCGCTGCTGTATGCGGCGGCAAGACGTCAGCATTTGGCTGAAAAGGTCTTCCCAGCACTCGAAGCGGGCAAACTGGTGCTGTGCGACCGTTTTATCGACAGCAGTCTGGCCTATCAAGGACATGCCCGTGGTCTTGGAATCGATGAAGTATACGCGATCAATCGTTTTGCTGTAGAAGACTGCATGCCGCAATGGACGCTGTTTTTTGATGTTTCGCCTGAGGTGGGACTGAATCGGATCAATGCTACCAAGGGAAGAGAAGTCAATCGCCTTGATTTGGAGGGGCTTCGTTTTCATGAACGGGTGCGAGAAGGGTACCAGCTGGCGATGGCACGCGATCCGGAACGCTTCATTGTCATCGACGCAGAACAAGAGCCAGACCAGGTATTTGTGTCCGCAATGGAGGCTTTGCTAGCGAGATTGTAAGCTGACAGTACCGCTTTGTTACAGACATGCTGTATACTACTTAGTAAGAAGGATATCGTAACCAGCCTAGAGGATTCACATACAATGAAGCAACGATAGTAACCATGCAAAGATAATGGTGGAAAGGGTGATGGCCGATGAAGATGGTAATTGCGGTCGTACAGGACAAAGATAGCGGTCGCTTGTCTCAACAGCTGGTCAAAAAGGGATTTCGTGCGACCAAGCTTGCCAGTACCGGGAGCTTTTTACGCGCAGGCAACACAACGTTTTTAATCGGTACGTCTGACGAAAGCGTGCCGGAAGTAATCGACATCATTTCTCATAACTGCAAATCACGCAAACAAATGGTGACCCCAGTTTCTCCCCTCAGCAATGCGGTTGACTCGTTCATGCCGTATCCCTTGGAAGTACAGGTCGGCGGTGCAGCGGTCTTTGTCATGGATGTAGGAGAGTTCCATTCGTTTTGATCCAGTGATTGAGTAGCAAATATAGTTCTTACTCGCTTTTCGCCTGCATTCGTATATACTGAAATGCATGGGGGAGGACCTCTAGTGATCGGAGTAACGGAGGTGGCTTAATGAAAATCGGCGATGGTCTTCGGCCGAAAGTGGAAATGCCCAGAGCTACGGATTCGCGCAGAAATCTCCATACAGAAAAGCTGAATTTTGGCACGATGGTGCAAGGCGAAGATGAACGCATGTCTCAAGAGCGCCTGACCCAGTTGTTGTCGAACATAGACAAGCAAGGCCAAATCCTGGCGCGATCACGCTCGATTCGCGATTTCTACGCATACAAAAACCTCGTTAAGCAGTTTATGGAGGAAGCCGTACAGTACGGTATCGCCTTGGATGACAGGCGAGGTATGAACCGACGTGGTCGCAGCAGACTGTATAAAATCGTGAAGGAAGTAGATGCGGAGCTTTTGAAATTGACAGATGAGCTTCTCAGCGAGCAGGCTCCCATGATTGATCTGTTGGCGCGAATTGGCGAGATTCGCGGCATGCTGATCAATCTGTACTTCTAACAGGTGGTCTATCAACCATGACTTGGACAACATTTTCTCAGCAGCCACGAGCTTCCGAACTGCTGTACCATAGCTTGCGCAACGACCGTCTTGCCCACGCCTATCTGTTCACGGGTCCAAAAGGCGCTGGCAAGAAGCAGATGGCCCTGCATCTGGCGAAGTCTCTCTTTTGTTCGGAAAAAGAGGCAGACGCCTGCGGGGCCTGTCTTACATGCAGAAGGATCGAGTCGGGCAATCACCCTGACGTTCTTCTTCTTTCGCCGGATGGAGCTTCCATCAAGATTGACCAGATTCGTGCTTTGCAAAAAGAGATGGCGATGCGGGCAGTCGAATCGCATCACAAGGTATACATCATCGAGCATGTCGATAAAATGACGACACAGGCCGCCAACAGCCTGCTCAAATTTCTGGAGGAACCGCCTGCTGGAGTGCTAGCCGTTCTTTTGACCGAGCATAGTCACGCTATTCTTCCTACCATTCTGTCACGGTGCCAAATCGTTCCTTTTTCGCCGCTTTCAGCAGAAGCTATCACTAAAAAACTGTGCGAATCCGGGGTTTTGCCTGGCATGGCACAAGTCGCTTCCCACATTACAACAAATGTGGAAGAGGCCTTGGTACTTAGCCAATCAGAATCGTTTGCACAGCTGAGAAATCTAGTGATACAATTGGTGCATGAGTGCAAACAACGCAACTCGTCAGCGCTCTTTACGATCCATGATATGATGCATAAGAGCGACAAAATAAAGGAGGAACTACCCCTCTTTTTGGATTTGCTCATCCTTTGGCTGCGCGATATCCTGTATGTGCAAGTAGGCAGGCATGCCCATCTCATTCACAGCGACCAACAGGATGTGCTGCAAGGACAAGCACTGATATGGACAAAAGCTGAGCTCTTGCGTGGGATCGATTTGGTCATGGAAACGAAGTATCGGATAGAGCGAAACGCCAACGCACAGTTGGCCCTTGAGCGGTTGGTTCTTCACATCCAGGAGGGATAACCCTTGTATGAGGTTGTTGGTGTCCGCTTTAAAAAAGCGGGCAAAATATATTACTTCGACCCTGACCGACTGCCGATCGAAAAGGATTGCACCGTAATCGTCGAAACGGCGCGTGGGGTCGAATACGGCAAGGTTGTTATTGGCAAGAAGCAGGTAGCCGAAGAAGATGTTGTGCTGCCGCTTAAAAAAGTGATTCGCATGGCAGACGAGCGGGATGCCAAGCAGGTGGACGAGAATAAACAGGCTGCCAAGAATGCATTCACCGTATGTCAGACGAAGATCAAAGAGCACAAGCTGGATATGAAGCTTGTCGATGTGGAATACACGTTTGACCGCAACAAGATTATCTTTTATTTTACGGCTGACGGAAGAGTGGATTTCCGTGAGCTGGTCAAGGATTTGGCTTCCGTATTTCGCACGCGCATCGAGCTGCGTCAGATCGGCGTTCGCGATGAAGCGAAGATGTTGGGTGGAATCGGCCCCTGTGGTCGATTGCTTTGCTGCTCCACGTTCCTGGGCGACTTCGAGCCTGTTTCTATCAAGATGGCCAAGGATCAAAATCTTTCGTTGAATCCAGCGAAAATCTCCGGTCTGTGCGGTCGGTTGATGTGCTGTTTAAAATACGAGAATGACAATTACGAAAGCACCCGCGATGAAATCCCCGATGTCGGGAAAGTCGTGACCACCCCTATGGGGAACGGACGGGTCGTCTCTGTGAATGTGCTGGATCAGTCTGTTCAGGTGGAGCTTGCGGTAGATAAACGGATTACCGAGTTTGGACTTGATGAGATTGCGATAGGGCTTCCCACCTTTGAATAGTGTGGGGTAGAGGAGAGGTGAGCGAGTGGACAAACGGGAAATTTTCGTCAAAATGGCGAGCATTGAAGAAAGAATCGGCGACCTGTATCAAGAGATCGGTGAACTGAAAGACGTCATCGTCGTTTTGATGGAGGAGAATGCCCAATTACTCGTTGAAAACCAGCACCTTCGAAACCGGCTAGACAAGAAAAAGACCGGCTCCTCACCAAAACAGAAGGGAACCAACCCTGCTGCACAGGAGAAAGCCAAGAAGAAAGTAGTCGGGGAAGGATATGACAACCTGGCTCGTCTGTACGGCGAAGGGTTTCATATTTGCAATGTGCATTTTGGCAGCCTGCGTAAAGAAGGAGACTGCTTGTTCTGTCTCTCATTCCTGAGCGGTGGTCCTCAAAAATAAAGGTGAGAAACCTGCACCGAGTGAACAAAGCGACCTGGAACTTTCGTTCAGGTCGCTTTTTCGCTGGAAAATGTTTAGACGACAAGGTAAAGGAGTTTGGCCTAGCTGATGGAACCTGTCATCAACGTACCGCTACACGAGGCGGAGCGTATCGACGATTTGCTCACACATGAAATGAAGATCATTCAAAGCCACGAAGTTTTTTGTTTTTCGATGGATGCTGTCCTGCTTGCCCGATTTGCTTCTGTTCCCAAACGGGGAAGGGTCTTGGATATGTGTACAGGCAACGGGGCGATTCCGCTGATCATGACAACGCGGACACCCGAAGCGACCTTTGACGGTATTGAAATTCAGGAAAGATTGTTCAGTATGGCTAGCCGCAATGTCATGTTGAATCAACTGGAAGAGCGAATCACTATGCACCACGGCGATGTGAAAGAAGCCGTGGAACGGTTTGGCCATGGCAAGTTTGATTTGATCACCTGTAATCCGCCGTACATGCCTGCAACCAGCGGAGAAAAGAACATCAGTGAGCATTTTGCGATTGCCCGCCATGAAATCCTGCTGAATCTGGAAGACGTGGTACGCGTCAGCAGCCAGCTGTTGAAGAACGGCGGCAAGCTGGCTATGGTGCACCGTTCGACACGGCTCATAGAAATTATTACGTGCATGCGTCAGTACGGCATAGAGCCGAAGCGAATGCGGCTGGTATATCCACGCCGGGACGCAGAGCCCAACATGGTGCTGATCGAGGGTATGAAAGGTGGCAAGCCTGAGCTTCGTATCCAGCCTCCTTTGATTGTCTATGAAAACGGAGAGGAATACTGTGAAGAACTGCAGGAAATCTATTTCGGACGACGCGATTCCCTCGCATAAGAGCCATTACGTCTATATGCTCGTCTGCAAGGATGGGAGCCTCTATACCGGCTACACCACGGAGCTGGCCCGCCGATTCCGTACTCACAATGAAGGTAAGGGTGCGAAGTATACGAGGGGAAGAGGTCCGGTCGAGCTGATGTATTGGGAAGAAGGAGTGGACCGTTCCTGGGGATTAAAGCGGGAGGAAGCCATCAAGCGGCTTTCCCGCAGCCAAAAAGAAGCGTTGATTGGAGGGGAGCCTCACGATGAATGTCCAAAGTAGTTTTACGGCAGAAGGAACGGGTGTCCTCTATCTGGTAGCTACGCCGATCGGCAATCTGGACGATATGACCGTCCGCTGTCTGGAGACACTGCGCATGGTCGATGTGATTGCCTGTGAGGATACCCGTCAGACTCGCAAGCTGTTGAACCATTTTCAGATCGAAAAACGGACGGTCAGTTATCACGAACATAATAAGGAAGCTAGTGGACAAGGATTGCTGCAATGGCTGGAGGAAGGAAAGCGAATTGCCCTGGTCAGCGATGCAGGCTTGCCTGCTATATCGGACCCTGGGGCAGAGCTTGTCCGGGACGCGACAGCAGCAGGTTTTCCGGTCATTCCTGTTCCAGGAGCCAATGCAGGTTTGACGGCGTTGATCGCGTCTGGGCTGCCGACGGACCGCTTCGTCTTTTGCGGCTTTCTGGGGCGAGAGAACAAGGAAAGACGGGAAGAGCTGGAGAGGCTGAAGCATTATCCGGAGACCCTTATTTTTTACGAAGCTCCGCATCGAATCGGAAAGACGCTGACTGCCATTCGGAAGGTATGGGGCAATCGACGTGCAGTGCTCGCGCGGGAGCTGACCAAACGATATGAGGAATTTGTCCGTGGAACCTTGGATGAATTGATCGAATGGCTGGAAGCCGGAGAGGTACGGGGGGAATTTTGCCTGATTGTCGAAGGCTTTACCGGTACAGCGGAAGCAGCAGCCGCGCTGGCGTGGTGGCAAGACAGGAGCCTGGTGGAGCATGTTGATCAATATGTCGAACAAGGCTTGAACAAAAAGGAGGCCATCAAGAAAGCAGCCGAGGATCGTGGAGTCTCCAAGCGAGACGTCTACAACGAATACCATCGCGAATAGCAAGCAGTAGTGGAAGCTGACTATTATGTAGAGTCAGCTTTTTTTGCATGAAAAAAAGCCCCACCAGAAACGGAGGCGCACTGGAAGAGGCTTTGTATGCGTTAAGTATCAATTAGCGTTTTACAGGCATTTCTGTGAGGCAATCTTGGCAAACGATTTTGCCTTTAAAGTGAGATACTTTGTCTGCGTTTCCACAGAAAATACATGCAGGCTCATATTTTTTCAGGATGATACGCTCGCCATCCACGTAAATTTCCAGTGCGTCTTTTTCAGCGATCCCCAAAGTGCGGCGCAATTCAATCGGAATGACTACGCGACCCAGCTCGTCCACTTTGCGTACAATACCTGTTGATTTCATCATCGTATGATCTCCTCCTAAAATCTGGCGATGTCTTGTCGATGCTATTGTGAATGTAAACTATTAATCGTCAATATTCGACATTTTCTATTGCGTTTATCATACCAGCGATTCCCAAAGGTGTCAACATCATTTTGTAATTTTTTTGAAAAACAAAGTGTTTTTTGAAAATCAAAAGATTGATGTACCAGTGTTTTGTGAAGGTGCAGGATTAATCCGGAAAAATTTATGGATAAAAATTACTGGAAGAATTAATCTTGATTTACAGTCGTTTCATGTCGAATACAATCAGATGATTCGACAAAAATTCCTTTTTATAACACTGCTCGCTTATTTTGTGCTCCAATCATATTTGAATGAAAAGAAAGGCGAAGAGATGTTTACAAAATGGGTCGCTCGTGTAAAATAGAGGATAAATTGAGTTGGATATATTGAGAGCAGACGTTGAAGGGAAGAGTAGGCTGACACTCCTTATGACAGAGAGCCGGGGTAGCTGCAAACCGGTATAAGCGAGCAAGCTGAAGATGGCCCCCGAGTCTCGCAGATGAACAAACAGCTTGGCTTTGTACCAGCTGTAGTAGTTTGCGACGAATGCCCACGTTACGGGTGGAGTCAACCTTGACTCCTCAAGTCCGTTTTCCGTGAGGGAGCGGAATATTTGGGTGGTACCGCGAGATCAAGCTCGTCCCAATCTGGGGCGGGCTTTTCCTTATTTATCAACGCTATTTTTGGAGGGGTATTGGGCTATGAAACCAACGTATTACATTACAACACCGATTTACTACCCTAGTAACAAGCTGCATATCGGGAATGCATACACGACCATCGCCTGTGATGCGCTAGCTCGTTACAAACGCCTGCGCGGGTACGATGTTTACTACCTGACAGGAACCGATGAGCATGGGCAAAAGCTGCAGGAGCGTGCGGCCGAAGAAGGCAAGCAGCCGCTCGAATTCATCGACCCCATCGTCGGCTGGATTCGCGATCTGTGGGACAGACTGGATATCTCCTATGATGACTTCATTCGCACCACCCAACCGCGTCACAAGGAAGTTGTCGAAAAGATCTTCCAACTCCTGCTGGATAAAGGTGATATTTATCTGGGGGAATACGAAGGCTACTACTGTGTACCGTGTGAAGCGTTCTGGACCGAAACCCAGAGCAAGACCGATACAGGGCACAACTGTCCAGACTGTGGTCGTGAAGTGAAAATGGTGAAAGAGCAGAACTATTTCTTCCGCATGTCGAAATACCAGGACCGCCTGCTCAAGCATATTGAGGAGCACCCGGAGTTTATTCAGCCTGAAAGCCGTCGCAACGAAATGATCAACAACTTCCTGAAGCCAGGCTTGCAAGACCTGTCCGTCTCCCGCAGCACTTTTGACTGGGGAGTCAAAGTACCTAGCGATCCAAAACATGTCATCTACGTCTGGATCGATGCTTTGGCTAACTACATCACAGCATTGGGCTACCTGACAGATGACGATAGCAAATATCGCCGCTACTGGCCGGCAGATGTACACATGGTCGGTAAGGACATCCTGCGCTTCCATACGATTTATTGGCCGATTGTCCTGATGGCGCTGGATCTCCCGTTGCCTAAACAGGTATTTGGACACGGCTGGCTGTTGATGCCGGATGGAAAAATGTCCAAATCCAAAGGGAACGTCATCGATCCGAAGCTGTTGATCGAGCGCTACGGCTCTGACAGTGTACGTTACTTCCTATTGCGTGAAATCAACTTTGGTCAAGACGGCGTATTTACGCCTGAGTCGTTTGTCCAACGTTTGAACTACGATCTGGCTAATGACATCGGCAACCTGCTGAGCCGTACCGCGACCATGATCGAAAAATACTACGATGGTACTGTCCCAGCCCCACAGGATGCAGGAGAACCAGATGAAGACCTGATCAGCCTGGCAGTCAAAACCAAAGGGCTGGTAGAGGGTCATGTCGAGGAAATGCGCTTCAGCAACGCTCTCGCTCATATTTGGGAGCTGGTGGGTCGAACCAACAAGTATATCGATGAGACTATGCCTTGGAACCTGGCTAAGTCTGAAGAGACAAAAGGCCGCTTGGCTACCGTCATGTACAATCTGGCAGAAAGCATCCGGATCAGCTCCATTTTGATCCAGCCATTTATGACGAAAGCACCGGCAAAAATCTGGGATCAGCTAGGCATTCTGGATAATGAAGAAGCGACAAGCTGGGAGTCGGCAGGAGTCTGGGGTGGCTTGCCAGCGGGCAGCATCGTCAGCCGCAAGGAAATTCTTTTCCCGCGTCTGGATGTACAGGCTGAGCTGGATTTCATCGACGAATCTACTGCTGAGGCACGCCGCCAGGCAGAGGAGAACAAGAAGAAGCAAGAAGGACAGGCAGGAGGTAATAGCGTGAGCGAAACAACCAATCCGGATACAGCGGCAGCATCCGCAGAAAAACAAGCAGACACCAAGGAAGCGATCGGTATTGACGACTTTGCCAAGGTAGAGCTGCGAGTCGCCCAGGTCATGGAGTGTACCAAGCATCCAAACGCTGACAAATTGCTGGTACTCCAGCTAGATCTCGGTTATGAGAAGCGTCAGGTCGTGTCTGGCATCGCCAAATACTATAGCCCGGAAGATTTGGTGGGCAAAAAGGTGATTGTGGTAGCCAACCTGAAGCCAGTCAAGCTGCGTGGGGAAATGTCGCAAGGAATGATTCTGGCAGCATCTGAGGGAGATCAATTGACTTTGGCAACGGTTGATCCAAGCATGCCGAACGGAGCTATCGTCAAGTAAGCTGGCTGGAAAGGAAGGGTCATACCGTGTTATTCGAGACACATGCGCATCTGAATGCGAAAGAATTTGATGAGGATCGTGCAGAAGTTATTGCGCGCGCCAGGGAAAATGGCGTGGACACCATCGTCAACATCGGCTTCAATGCCGAGACGATCCCCACCTGCATGGAGCTGGCCGACAACTACGATTTTATCTATGCAGTGGTAGGATGGCATCCCCAGGACGCCAAGGACATGACAGATGAACATCTGGAGTGGATCGCGGAGCTGAGCCGGCACCCGAAAGTAGTCGGGCTTGGAGAAATGGGCCTGGATTACTATTGGGATACGTCGCCTCGTGATGTGCAGGCAGAGGTTTTTCGCAAGCAGATTCGCCTTGCACGCAAGCTGGATATGCCGATCATCATCCACAACCGGGATGCTCATCAGGATGTCATCTCGATTCTCAAAGAAGAGAAGGCAGCCGATGTAGGCGGGATCATGCACTGCTTTTCCGGTAGCTGGGAAACGGCCAAACTAGCTCTGGATATGAATTTTTATATTTCCTTTGGCGGTCCATTGACGTTCAAAAACGCCAAGCAGCCGAAAGAAGTGGCTACCAAAGTACCGCTGGATCGATTGCTCATTGAAACGGACTGCCCCTACCTGACTCCGCATCCGTTTCGCGGCAAGCGCAACGAGAGTGGCTATGTGCGCTATGTTTGTGAGGAAATGGCCAACTTGCACGGACTGTCCTATGAGGAAATGGCGAAAATCACTTCCGAGAATGCGAAAAAGCTGTTCCGCCTCCAACCCTAAAATCTTTCTTACGTCAAAAAAACCGGGGAATCACGGATTTGTTCGTGGGTTTCCCGGTTTTTTCTATGAAAAGCGCCAAAAAATCAGTAGTTCTACTCCCTTTTTAAGAGGCATACCATGTACATGTGTCGAACGATTCTTCTCTTATCGACACATAGGCTCGACAGAAATCTGCTTCCATTCGCCAGACTGTTTTTGCTAGTCTGTTACCATCATCGCTTCAGCAGCCATTTAAGGGAATTTGACAAAGCCGAAAAAGTAACTTACAATCAAATCCGACCTTGTTCAGTATCGGCCACTTCCAGAATATTAGTGCAATTACATCGACCCTTACCTGGCTAGACGAAGGAAGGCCCTCGGGTTTTCCTAGTAAAAAGGAGTGTGGGAAATGGAATTACGCAGGATGTGGGAAAGGTATAAGAATCGGGGACTTGTCCTCTTTGGCACCCTAGCGCTTATATTGGTTCCCATGATTGGCTATTTCTCTGCCCAGGCTACCCAGCCAAAAATGGTCACTTTTACGTTAGACGGAAAGAGCCAGACGGTAGGTACAAAAGCAGACACCGTCGAGCAATTTCTAGCCGAACGAAATGTAACGGTAACGGAAAGGGATTCCCTTCAACCTACACCTGAGACTAAACTTACGAGCGGAATATACATTACTTTAGATACAAGCTGGACGATTCCTGTCCAGGTTGACGGGCAGAAAAAAATGATACATACACTGAGTCGTGATGTTGCTGGTGTGTTGAAGGACGGCAACATCGCGTTAGGTGAGCTGGACCGGGTAGAACCGGCCCTAGGAACCGCTCTCAGCAAAGAGTCTGCGATTCAAGTAAAGCGTGTTGCTGTGCAGATGGTTCAAGAGGAAGAGCGTGTCACCTTCCAGGAAATTCGCAAGAACGATTCCACCTTGACAAAGGGGAATACCAAAGTACTGCAGAATGGGCAAGAAGGTAAGGCAATTGCACACTACAAGCTGGTCACGGAGGATGGAGTGGAAGTCTCTCGTGAACTGGTGAAACGAGATGTCATTACAGTAAAGAAAGACCATGTTGTGGCGGTCGGTACAGCGGCAGTCGCGCGTCTGGATGATGGGTCACAACCAGTCATGGTCGCATCAGCGGGAATGGTCTCCCGCGGTGGAAAAGCATTTAGGCCGAAGAAAGTATTGAATGGGGTTACCTTGACCGCTTACTCCCCTGCTGGGGGAGGAAAGCCCGTGAACTCACCTGGCTATGGTCGAACGGCTACAGGTGTAAAAGCACAGGCAGGTCATACCATCGCAGTCGATCCTAAAGTCATTCCTTTGGGATGGTGGGTTTTCATCGATGGAGTTGGGTACCGTCGAGCAGAAGACGTGGGTGGAGCCGTACGCGGCAACAAGATTGACGTATTTGTCAGCACCAATGCAGAGGCGGTTCAATTTGGTCGCAAGCGCAACCGAACAGTCTATGTGATTGGACCACAAAAACCTTGAGGGCAGGAGCGAATAGCTCCTGTCTTCTTTTTCGGTTTGGTTCCGGGAAAGAAGTCGTGGTAAGCTATTACATTATAAGACGTGACCAGACAGGGAACGTTTCAGTCTTTTTCTGTCTTTTTGCATGGTTTTTCGAGCAAACTAGTCTCAAACTTGAAACTGTACGAAAGTGGGAGTTCGTCCATGAAAATCAGAGAACTCATCGTAGTCGAGGGCAGAGATGATACCGCGGCAATTAAGCGTGCCGTCAATGCCGATACGATCGAGACAGGTGGGTCAGCTATACATGAAAGGACCATCGGAAAAATTCGCCTGGCACAGGAAAAGCGCGGGGTAATCATCTTTACGGATCCCGATTATCAGGGGGAGCGTATACGCCGGATTATCAGCCGTGCTGTGCCTGGCTGTAAGCATGCGTTCATCACACAAGAGGACGGAACGAAAAAAGGCGACATCGGGGTAGAGAACGCCTCTCCGGAGGTCATCATCCGCGCGTTGTCTGAAGTGCGTACGGAGATGGTGGAGACAGCTGGAGAAATTACGTCTGATGATCTCTTGGCCTGTGGCTTGACGTCAGGGGCGGATTCCAAGGAACGGAGAATACTGCTGGGAGAGCGATTGGGGATCGGCTATGCCAACGCCAAGCAGATGCTGCAGCGTCTCAATGCCTTCCAGATCAGCCGCGAGGAATTTGAGGCAGCCATGAAAGCCATAGATGGAGAGGGGAATGAGGGATGACGCAGACAACGCGCAAGGATATCGCGACTCCAACACGAACAAAAGAAATTCTGGAAAAGTACGGATTTTCTTTTAAGAAGAGCCTGGGACAAAACTTTCTGATCGACACCAACATCCTGCACAATATTATAGCTGCCGCAGACCTGACAAAAGAAAAGGCTGCCATCGAGATTGGGCCAGGGATTGGTGCACTAACCGAACAGCTGGGACGAGCTGCCGGGAAGGTGATGGCGATTGAGATCGACCAACGGCTTTTGCCGATTTTGTCCGACACCCTCTCTCCTTATGACAATGTTGATGTCGTTCACGGGGATGTACTGGAGCTCAATCTGCAAGAATTAATAGAAGACAAGCTGGCTGGGTTTGAAAAAATCAGTGTAGTAGCCAATCTTCCCTACTACGTGACGACTCCCATCCTAATGAAGCTGTTGGAAGAACGGCTGCCCTTGGAAAATATCGTCGTCATGATTCAAAAGGAAGTAGCGGAGCGCATTGCAGCCAAGCCAGGGACGAAAGAGTACGGTTCTCTTAGTGTAGCGGCCCAATTCTATGCGGACACGCAGGTCGCGATGATTGTCCCTGCTAGTGTGTTTGTGCCCAGACCGAATGTAGATTCGGCCGTGATTCGCTTGAAGGTTCGTGATCGGCCGGCTGTAGAGGTGGATGACGAGGACGTGTTTTTCCGCGTGGTAAAGAGCTCGTTTGCCCTTCGCAGAAAGACCCTTTTGAACAACCTGATGAACGGTCTGTTTCCTAAAGCGCAAAAAGATGCAGTAGTACAGATGCTTGAAGAAATTGGAATTGACCCTACAAGACGTGGCGAGACACTCAATATGGAGGAGTTTGCTCGGCTGGCAAACGAGAGCATTCGTCGCGGATATATCAATAAATAGCCTTATTATCGCCTCATTTTTGGACGATTTTCGTCAAAAGTGGGGCGTTTTTGTACCTTCTGCCATTTAAGAATATGCAATTGACAAATATCTACGTAATTCACGAAAAAAAGGCCGTTGACAAAATCTCGGGTGGGTTGCTATAATTTTTTATTTCTTTGACAAAATAAGCGTATGCTGTTATAATAGAACCAAGCGAGGTGGATGGAACAATGGCAAGAAATGCGTTGCTTGACATTAAGCGTAGTTTAGACGGACACATTGGTGAGCGCATTATGCTCAAGGCTAATGGGGGTCGCCGAAAAACCGTCGAACGAAGTGGCATCCTCGAAGAAACATACCCTTCGGTGTTTGTTGTAAAGCTGGATGACGATCAGCTTTTCGAGCGGGTTTCTTACAGCTATGCCGACATCTTGACAGAAACAGTAGAATTGACGGTGTGCCGGGAGAACGAGCACATTCGCATCACATTTGTACAACAGTAGAACCTTAGGGTTCTGCTGTTTTATTTTTGCCTATTGCGTACATACTAGCATTGTCAACGAAAGGGAGGATGTTATGGGTCGCAGACGAGGCATTATGTCGGATGCATTCAAGATGGAGCTGGCCAAGGAACTGGGTTTTTACGATACGGTGAAAGCCGAGGGCTGGGGCGCCATCACGACACGCGACGCGGGCAACATGGTAAAACGTGCTGTTCAGATTGCCGAGGAAGCGTTGGCTAAAAGAAATGGCCAGTAACCGTTTCTAGCGTTCGAAGTGAGAGCGATGGCTTAAACGTTCACGCTAAAACGCTCGCATCCCATTTATGAAAAACGCCAAAACGTTTTTCACTAAACACCACATCAAATCGTTGACAGGGCCGGGAGTTTCCCGGCTTTTTTTTGTACTGTCGGAAAGGTTAAGTGCGCTACAGCGCTAAAAAGATTAGCGGAAGATAGTATAAGTGCAACTAAGGCTC